>JAAZCT010000223.1 GCA_012513165.1 Actinomycetales bacterium | reverse complement strand
CTCTATCACCGAGTCCACCACGATCCGGCCCAGGCCGAAGGGCTCCTCGCTGCGATCCATGCGCACGATGAAAACCTGCTCTTGATGGGAATGCCTGAGGCTACGAGTCTCGAGATGGCACACCAGCTTGGGCTTGGCACGATCCTCGAAGGGTTCGCCGATCGCGGATATGGCACGGACGGGTTACTCATCGCGCGAGATCAACCGGGCGCGCTGATCGAGACGCCCGACCTAGCCGCCGAGCAGGCACTCCGCTTGGTGCAAGCCGTCGATTCGTTGTGTGTGCACTCAGACAGCCCGGGCGCGCTGGCGTTGATGCGTCGCGTGCGAGAGGTGCTCGAAACTCACAGCATCCGGGTCGGTTCCGGACAATGAGGCTGTTGCCTTCCGGCGATAAGGCAATCCTGGTCGACTGCGCAGACGCAGGCGAGGCGCGGGTGTGGGCCGCGTTCCTGGGCGAGCACCTGCCCGTCACCTTGGGTGCACAGACCGTGCTGGTCCACGCGAATCGCGCCGAGGTGCAGCGGCTAGTCGCCGAACTCGAACAGGACAAAACTGCGACGGTCGTGAACACGCAATCTCGTGAGCACACCCTCGCTGTGAGCTATGACGGCCCCGACCTAAACCTCGTTGCCAAACACACCGGGCTAGGTGCCAGCGAGATCGTCGAAGCCCACACCTCGGCCATCCTGACTGTGGGGTTCTCCGGATTCGCACCTGGCTTCGCCTACCTCGTGGATGGCGACGCGCGCCTAACAGTCCCCCGCCTCGCGGCTCCGCGCCCCAACGTGGCGGCAGGTTCCGTGGCGCTGGCCGGCGCGTTCAGCGGGATCTATCCGCGCGAATCGGCCGGCGGGTGGCTGATCATCGGGCACACTCGCGAGTGGCTGTGGGATTTGAGCCGAGACCAGCCTGCCCGGCTGCAACCGGGAGACACCGTGCGGTTCGAGGCGATCGGATGAGCATTCGTGTACTCGAAACCACCGGTTCGACGCTCGTACAAGACCTCGGGCGACCGGGACTCAGCGCTTGGGGCGTGGGCCCAAGCGGGGTATTCGATCGCACTGCCTTTCGCCACGCGAATCTGTTGTTAGGCAACGAGGTCGGTTCAGCCGTGCTAGAACATTTTGGTGGGCCACTCTCGCTGATGGCGACGCGCGATCATGCGATGGCGGTGACCGGCGCGCTCGGGCCCGTGTGGGTTGACGAACGCCCCGTGAGCACAGGAGAAGTGGTCCGGCTGCCGGCCGGAAGCCTACTGCGAATTGGAGTTCCGACGGTCGGATTGCGTTATGTGATTGGAGTGGCTGGCGGCTTCGATCCAGCACCCGTTCTCGGCAGCCGCTCCCGCGACACGCTCGCCGAACTTGGGCCCGAGCCTGTCGTTGCGGGAGCCAAGCTCTCCGTTGGATTGACGACCGCGATCGCTTGGACGGGTTCGGTGCCACGCGCACTGCCCTCATGTGATTTCCGTTTGCGCGTCGTGTTGGGGCCCCGAGACGATTGGTTCACGCCCGCTTCGGTCGCTCGCCTCTTGACCACGCCTTGGCAGGTGGACAGTTTGGCGGGCCGGGTGGGGATCCGCCTGAACGGACCGAAACTGGAACGATCACGGAGTGAAGAGTTGCTGAGCGAGGGCGTCACGCGCGGCAGCCTT
>JAAZCT010000222.1 GCA_012513165.1 Actinomycetales bacterium | reverse complement strand
GTTCGCGAGAGGGTGTTGCTACTTGAATAAACACCGCATCTTCAACGCTGAGCCTGCCTTCGGCCAAGAGTTCGCCGAAGGCGCGGAGGCGTTGGGGCAGACCTTTCGTGTAATCGAGTCGATCGATGCCGAGCAGGACCGTTTTGGGATTGCCGAGTTGTTCACGGATTTCAGCAGCACGAGCTTCGATCTCGGGAGTGTGTGCGAGCGCCTCGAAACCGGCGGCGTCGATCGAAATCGGATACGCCTCGGCCTTCACGATTCGCCCATCTGGAAGATCGACCAAGTTGCGGCGCGTCTTGTGACCAACGCGCTGACGCACGAGCCGCACAAAGTTCTGCGCTGCGCCGGGCATCTGGAATCCCACCAAGTCCGCCCCGAGCAGACCCTCGAGAATCTCGCGGCGCCACGGAAGTTGGCCAAACAACTCGGTGGGCGGGAACGGGATGTGTAGGAAGAAACCGATCCGCAGGTCGCTGCGCAACTCGCGCAGCATCTGGGGCACGAGCTGGAGTTGATAATCCTGCACCCACACGAATGCGCCTTCGCTGGCTACTGCTGCGGCCTGTTCGGCAAAACGGCGATTGACCTGAACGTATGCGTCCCACCACTCGCGGTGAAACTCTGGAGGCCGCACCACATCGTGATAGAGCGGCCACAACGTTGCATTCGAGAAGCCTTCGTAGTACTCGGCAACTTCTATCTCGCTCAGCGGGACAGGGACCAAATGCATCCCGTCGTGTTCGAACGGGTCGAGGACTTCGTCAGTGGCTCCGTGCCACCCGACCCAAGCGCCATGATGGGCGCGCAGCACAGGTTCGAGGGCGGTTACGAGACCGCCAGGCGAACTGCGCCAACTCATGTGGCCGTCGTCAGTTGTGATGCGATCTACTGGCAGACGATTCGCGACAACGACGAAGTCTGCCAAATCATTAGGCATATTTGCAGCCTACCTGAATGACAACGGTGTAATTAACGGGTTACGATGGCAACATGACGGCAATTGACCAAAACATCTCGGGTGTTTCAGCGGTTGATTTAAGCGAGCAAGAGCGCGCTATTTTGGACGTGGAACGACTCTGGTGGAAATACTCGGGGGCCAAAGAACAAGTCATCCGCGACACCTTCGACATGTCTCCCACTCAGTATTACCAGGTTTTGAACGCACTCCTTGACTCCGAGGCTGCGCTTGCGCATGATCCGCTCTTGGTCAAAAGGCTGCGGCGGATTCGCTCGCAGCGGCAACGCGAACGCTCCGCCCGTCGAGTCACGACCCAGCGTTGAGATGGCATGGCGCGCGAACAGAAGGTCCCGGGCACTAGAGCCACACGTAACCGTCGGATCAAGAACTGGCACGTCTGGCTCCTGATTTGGGTGCTGGTGATGGCGGGTGCGGCCGTTGGCAGTTTTTGGATTCTCGGTCCCGGGTCGAAGGTCAGCCCGGCAGACCTCGACGACATAGGCGTCGTGGCAACTCATCGTTCAACCCCGTCCCCTACTCAAGAACCGACGCCTTCAGCCAGCCCGAGTCCAGAGCCGACTGACACTTCGGCGCCGTCTGCAGCGCCGACCGCAGCATCGTTAGACAAGAGCGTTCGCGTCGCCGTATTCAACAACACGGGCATCCGAGGGCACGCGTCTCGCTCCGCGGATAAGGCCAAGTCGCTGGGGTGGAACGTTGTAGCCGTTGAGAACTGGCGCGGATCCGTTCCTAGTTCCACGGTGTTTTATTCCTCGGGGTTCGAGGACGAAGCGAATGCACTCGCGAAAGATCTGGGGATTTCCCGGGTCGAGCCGAATCATTCGGGAATTTCTCTCAAGGGCCTTTCGGTAGTTTTACGGTCATGAGTCTGAATCCGCTGCTTCGCGACCCAGCGAGGACGCTGCTCGCACTCGACTTTGATGGCACATTGGCGCCGATAGTGCAAGACCCGACGAAGGCGTTCATTCATCCACGGGCGGGCGCCGCGTTGTTCCGACTCGCCGAGAAACTCGGGCAGATTGCGATCGTGACGGGACGCCCTGTGGCGCAGGTTCGTGAGCTCGCCAGTTTTGATGCAGAGCAGGTTCCGCGCGGGCTGGTGGTTTTCGGTCAGTACGGAGCCGAATGGTGGGACAGCGAAACGGGCGAAGCAATCGAGCCCTCTCAGCCAGCAGCCATCGCCCAAGCCATGACTGAACTGCCCCAGGCGCTCGTGCAGTGCGGGGTTCCTCAGGCGCGAATTGAAGACAAGCGCATCGCTGTCGCGGTTCACACCCGAGGGCTAGACGAGGGCGCCGCCGAGCGGTTGCTTCCCGCGATCAGCGCATTGGCTCAGGCGCATGGTCTCGAAATCGAACCGGGACGCCAGGTTGTGGAGTTGCGCATGCCGGGCTCAAACAAGGGTCATGCCGTGCACGAGCTTTCCACTCGTCTGTCGGCGAAGTGCGTCATTTATGCCGGCGATGACCTGGGGGACGTGCCTGCGTTTGAGGCCCTTCGGCAGTTGCGAGCTTCCGGGATCGAGACCTTGAACATCGCTGTTGCTTCTGATGGCCAGTCAGTTGTCGATGAGTTCGCGGACCTCTCGATGCCGAGCACGGATGCCTTCGCGGGCTGGCTCGAAACGTACGCAGACGCGCTCAGCATCTAACATGTGAGAAACCATCTCTCACATTGTGAGACGGGGTTGCGCATATTGAGACGCCCGTCCTAGTGTGGTGATCACTCATCAAGAGGGGTAGAGGGAAACGGCCCGTTGAAACCCCAGCAACCAGTCGATACGCGACCAGGTGCTAAATCCGTCCGAGACGAAGTTCGCTCTCGGAGAGATGAAGGAGATCTCGTGAGCCTAACGCTTTCTGCACCCACCGCTGCCGCAACCGGCCTGCGCGAAGGCGCATTCGGAAACGCTGTCAACCTTGTCTGTCGTGAATGCGGGACCACCCGTGACCTCGGCCCATTTTATGCCTGCGCCGAGTGTTTCGGCCCGCTAGAGATCGGCTACGAGTTCGGCAACGTCACTCGTGAACAGATCGAAGCGGGTCCAGCTAACATCTGGCGTTACAAGGCGCTCCTGCCCGTGCCGGACGACATTGCTGAAAGCCCCAACCTTGAGCCGGGCTTTACGCGCCTGCTCGACGCCAAGAACCTCGCAGCAGAGCTCGGTTTGAAGAAGCTCTGGGTTAAAGACGACAGCACAAACCCCACGAACTCGTTCAAGGACCGCGTGGTCGCCATCGCGTTGAGCGCCGCCACCGAGTTCGGCTCGAAAGTATTCGCCTGCCCTTCAACTGGCAACCTCGCGAACGCCGTCGCTGCGGCCGGTGCTCGCGCGGGAATTCGCACGGTCGTATTCATCCCGAGCAACCTCGAAACTCCGAAACAGGTCAACTCAGCGATCTATACCGAGAACTTGATCGCCGTTGACGGCAACTACGACGACGTCAACAAACTGGCCAGCGAAATCGCCGGCGAGGAAGACGGTTGGGCGTTCGTGAACGTGAACGTGCGCCCGTTCTATGCCGAGGGGTCCAAGACTCTGGGCTATGAGATCGCCGAACAACTCGGTTGGCGTTTGCCAGACCAGATTGTGATCCCGGTGGCCTCTGGATCGCAGTTGACTAAAGTGCACAAGGCATTCGGGGAACTCGTCAAACTGGGTCTCGTTGAAGACAAGCCGTACCGGGTTTTCGGCGCACAGGCCGAAGGCTGCTCACCCGTTTCGGTGGCGCATAAGGCCGGCGTTGACGCGATCCGCCCGGTCAAGCCGAACACGATCGCCAAGAGCCTCGCAATTGGCAACCCTGCGGACGGCATTTACGTGCTTGACATTGCCCGCGAAACCAATGGCGCCGTTGAAGATGTGACTGACGAAGAGATCCGTGACGCGATCGTGTTGCTGGCTCGAACCGAAGGGATTTTCACCGAGACGGCCGGCGGTACCACCGTGGGCGTCTTGAAGAAACTCGTCGAGACTGGCCAATTGGATCCGGAACTCGAAACCGTCGTGATCAACACGGGTCACGGACTCAAGACGCTCGATGCAGTTACGGATCGCGTCGGCGCTCGCACCACCATCGCCCCCACCTACGACGCTTTCGTTGCCGCTGGCATCGCCTGACCTTCACCACACATATCTAGGAGTTCCTATGACTGTTTCCGTACGTATCCCCACGATCTTGCGCACCTACACCGCCGACGAGTCTGTTGTGAGCGTCGAAGGTGCCGACCTGAATCAAGTGCTCGAATCGCTCGAGGCGAACTTCGCCGGCATCAAGGCCCGCATCATCGACGAAGACGGCAAACTGCGTCGTTTCGTGAACATCTATGTCGCAGAAGAAGATGTGCGGTTCGCTGATGGTCTCGATACCCCGACTCCAGTAGGCACTCAGATCAGCATCATTCCTGCCGTTGCAGGTGGCTGCTGACCCTCAGTGGTCGCATTTGATTAGCACTCGTATAGTGAGAGTGCTAGATCCACTTCTATTTGTGTCGGAGTTAAGCACATATGGCAAAGTCCATCGCATTCAACGAAGAAGCACGTCGAGGCCTAGAGCGGGGCATGAACCAGCTCGCCGACGCCGTGAAAGTTACCCTCGGTCCTAAAGGCCGAAATGTCGTGTTGGAGAAGAAGTGGGGCTCACCCACAATCACCAACGACGGTGTTTCGATTGCCAAGGAGATCGAGCTCGAAGATCCTTTCGAAAAGATCGGTGCCGAACTGGTCAAGGAAGTCGCCAAGAAGACTGACGACGTAGCCGGAGACGGCACTACGACCGCCACCGTTTTGGCTCAGGCCATGGTGCGCGAAGGTCTGCGTAAC
>JAAZCT010000027.1 GCA_012513165.1 Actinomycetales bacterium | reverse complement strand
GAGCACGATCTCGTGTTCGTCGAAACGCTGCATTGCGGCCGGAGCGGCCAACAGGACGCTGGTATCGAGAACGTATGTGCGGATGGCGGGTGTCGTTGAGCGGGCCACGGCTACTCCTAGAGAGCCTCGCGCGTGTCCGGCGCCCAGCCCTCACCTAGTGATGGGCTGAAACCAGAACTTTCCGATAATCGGATTGTCCCTGACTACAAGTGGACACACCTTGACGCTACGAGGAGAGCACCGCCGATTGCGGAAGACACGCCGAAAAGATCGGCTGGTGGGGTGGGGCGAGCGGCCGAGTCAGGTGCCGAAGCGCCGCTCACGAGACGCAAACGAACGCAGTGCGCGCAAAAAATCTACGCGACGAAACGCGGGCCACAAAGCGTCCGAAAAGTAGAACTCGGAGTGAACGCTCTGCCACAACAAAAAGCCGCTCAGACGTTGCTCGCCCGAGGTCCGAATCACGAGGTCAGGGTCGGGCTGGCCTTTGGTGTAAAGGTGATCGGCGATGTCGTCGACATCGAGTGTGGCAGCGATGTCTTCGAGACTCCGACCCTTGGCTGACTCGGCAAACAGCAGCGAACGCATCGCGTCAGTGAGTTCCTGACGACCGCCATAACCGACACAAATATTGACTCGTACTTTGCTCTCGTGGTTTGACGACTCGACCGCGCGATTCATGCGTTGCGCCGACGCGGGCGGGAGCATGTCGAGGTTGCCGATCAATCGCAGTTCGTGACGGCTTTGCGCCAGTTGCTCCACCAGTTGCTCGATCACGGCCAATAAAGCAGCCAGCTCTTCTGGTGGGCGACGCAAATTATCGGTGGAAAGCACCCACAGAGTGACGATCTCTATGCCGAGTTCTTCACACCAGTCGAGGAACTCGATGATCTTGTCGGCACCAGCCTGATATCCATCGTCGACTTCGCTGCCTGCGCCTTTTGCCCACCGACGATTTCCGTCGACGATCGCTCCCACGTGGTGTGGCATCTTGTCTGGGTCGATGCCTCGCAGCAGACGCCGTTCGTAGACGTCGTACAAAACACTGTTCAAACCCATGCGCTCAGGTTACGCGCCCGAACGATCATTAGTGGGGACGGTCACGCGAACTTCCGCACAACTTTGCCCATGGTGGCCGTATCGTTAGCACATGGCCACGAAACAAAATCCCAGCAAGGTTGACGAGTTCACTGAGCGTCTAAGGGATTCTGTCGACGAAATGAAACCTAAACTTCGCGGCTGGCTGCACGCCGCAACGGCGCCGCTAGCGCTGATTTCTTTCTTGGTATTGCTGGTCCTCACCGATTCAACGGTTGCGCGCGCGGGTGCCGCAATCTTCATGTTCAGTGCCCTGTTGTTGTTCACCGTGAGCGCGGTTTACCACACCGTCAAATGGGGTGAAGGCGTCAAACAAGTCTTGCGTCGCCTCGACCATTCAAATATTTTCGTGATGATCGCCGGCTCATACACGCCCTTCTCACTGCTGCTCCTAGAACCACGTCAAGCCACGAT
>JAAZCT010000221.1 GCA_012513165.1 Actinomycetales bacterium | reverse complement strand
GGTGGGAACGTGGGAAATGTATGCACCGGATTACAAGAATTGGCCGGGAGTATTGGGCGCGCAGCCGTCGCTGATGTTGAATCGTTGTCGGCTACCGAGTTTTTACAGCTGCGGTCCTCGATCGCGTCGATCCGTCGCCACCTCGACGTCCTCGACCACCGCGTGTTGGGTGTCGGCGCACGCAAAGACTTGCACCGCACCGCTGGCGCTTCCTCGATCGATGAACTCGTCGCCACCACCGGCGGCGTGAGTCGACGTGAAGCCAACAAAACCGTACGGTTGGCGCAACATTTAGAAAAATCACCCGTGCTGGCTGAACAAATGAAACAAGCAGGCATGAGTCCCGCGAAGGCCCACCTGATCACCCAAGCCGTAGCGAAACTGCCCACCGACTTCACGGCCGAACAAAAACAACACATCGAAAATGAACTTGCCATCGCGGCACCCGCCATGAGTATCGAACAATTCACTCGCAAAACCCGGCGGGCTATCGAAATCGTCGACCCCGCCCTAGCGAACACTCGCGAAAATGATGAGCTGGTGCGTAACGAGTCCGCAGCCGTACGTCAAGCCACGTTCTGGATGACCCGACCCAACGAAGCCGGCATGGTCAAAGGCGGCTTCGAAATCGATGCACTCACCGCAGACATGCTGCGCTCCATCCTCGACTCAAAAACCGCACCCCGCTACCGCGCAATCCAACAACGCAACGGCCTCACCGAAGCCAGCGACCAGTCCGGTAACACGTCTGGCGAGCTGCCTGGCAAACCATCCGGCAATCAGGCAGGCGACCCATCGGCAACCAAGTTCACAGAAACCCAAGGCGAGGCCTTCACCGACCTGCTGCGCCACCTGCCCCGCGACGCGTATGGCAACCACGGCGGCGTGGCCGCAACCCTCATGATCACCATCAGCGAAGATTCACTACGCAACCGCACCGATACGGCCGGGATCACCGAACACGGCAACCCCGTCAGCGCGGGGCAACTGCGCCACCTCGCCTGCACCACCCGCATCCTGCCCGCCGTCCTCGGCAGCAAGAGCCAGATCCTCGACCTCGGACGAGAACAACGCCTCCACACCTCAGCACAACGCAAAACACTCGCCCACCGAGACAAAGGCTGCGCCTTCCCCGGATGCGAAAGACCACCCGGCTGGTGCGAAACCCACCACATCACTTCTTGGGCCAACGGCGGAGACACCACCATCGAGAACGGTGTTCTGCTCTGCGGCTACCACCACCGCCACATCCACAACAGCAACTGGCGAATCGAAACCAACCCCCGAGACAAACACCCCGACTTCTATCCACCGGGCAAATCCGTGCCGATCCGCAACACCAGATACCAACCACTCGTCGCATAAAGCTGGTACCGCCTCGCAAAAACTTTAACCGTCCACATAGAACGATCTTGACTCTCTGCTAGCAATAGGAAATGATGCATCCATGACAATGGTGATTGTTCCGAATGCCTCAGCACTTTCCTCGTCTCTCGACAAGGCTCTGCCACGCGTCATCGCAATCGCGCGTGCCGGCGTCGACCCACAAGCGCGGGTTCCTGGGCTAGATTGGACTGCGGCGGAAGTCGGAACGCACCTCACGATGGCGCTGTTGGCGTTCGCGAACTCCATTCAAGGC
>JAAZCT010000220.1 GCA_012513165.1 Actinomycetales bacterium | reverse complement strand
GCGCCGCTCGGGCCGGGACTCGAGGTGACTCGGGCGCAGTTGTTGTTCGGGGTGCGGCACGAGGGCGCGCTCACGATCGACGATCTGGTCGATCGGCGGACGCGCGTGGGCATGTGTGCGGACGATCGCGCGCTAGTGCTCGATGCTGCCCACTGGGCGCTCGATCAAGGCTGAACTAGACGGCTACTGCTTGATGCGCAGCGCGTGCCACGTGTCGTTGAGTTGAATCGTTTCGGCTGCGGTCCAGCCGTAATCGACGATTCCTTCCGTCACGATGCTGGCGGGCAGGGTCTGCGGGGTGTAGACGATCCACGCGCGAGCCACCGAGCCCATCCGGGGGAGGGCGTCGTCCAGCTCGCGATGGAACTCTTGGGCATGAGACGCAGTAATGACGGCCGTGTCGATGCCGTGCGGCCGAGGACGTTCTTCGACGTGATCGGGAAACACCGAACCCCACGTTTGATCTTGAAGGTCGTCAACGGAGTCGTCACGAAAGTCTTCGCTGCGGAAAAACTCGACATCGTCGGGCAGTGGATCGAGCAGCGAAGTTTCTTCGATCGTGTCGCCGACGACCCACACGCGCGAGCCCGGGGTGATTCCTAGCAAGGCTGAAACGGGTTGCTGACTCATTCGCTCAGTCTACGGGCGGACAGATCGCGAATGTCTCGACCTACCTCGAGTCCATTGCTTTCGAAGCGAGTGACGGGGCGTCCCTCAAATCGAGGCGCCCACGTGCCCGAGTAGTCGAAGCCGGCAGCTTCGCTGAGAACCTCATGCATGTGGTCGGCGTACTCTTGCCAATCGGTGGCGAGCCGCCAGTAGCCTCCGGGTTGGATCACGCGGGCGGCCAGTGGCGCGAAGTCGGGGCTGATCAGCCGGCGTTTGTTGTGCTTCTTCTTGTGCCACGGGTCTGGGAACCAGACGCGAAGTTCTTCGAGGCTCGCTTCGGGCAGCATCGTGGCGAGGGCGGCCGCCGCGTCAACGACGGCGAAGCGAACATTGGTAGCGCCGAGGTGCCGCATAGTGACCAGCCCTTGGGCCACGCCCGGCACATATACCTCGAGCGCGAGGAAGTTCTTGTCCGGGTTTTCGAGCGCCGCGTGCACGATCGATTCCCCGCGGCCACTGCCGATCTCCATGATTGTGGGAGCTTCGCGACCGAACGCTTTGGCGAGATCCAGCCGAAACTCCGGATCGAGGGATGTGCTCGTGGTGCTTCGCGGGATATCGAGCACATGCGTTGCTGATAGATCGTCCCAGCCCTTTTGTAGGCGTTCGGTGAGCCGGCCGCCGCGACGGGTAAATGACACGACTTCGCGGTGGACTCGCGGCTTTCTCACGTGGGGGATTGGCTCAGGCACGAACACAAGCCTAACGCTCTGGTTCGACTCGCAATTCGGCAGAACACGCAGGCGACCTGCGTGCTGCACACTACTACGCACCGCGTGGTACTGTCGTCTGCATGGATGCCACACAGTTACTCAAAGGAGTGCTCGACGTCGCGGTTCTCGCGGTGGTCGAGACGGAAGACGGCTACGGCTACGACGTAGTCCGCAGGCTCCGAGGAGCCGGACTCACCGAAGTCGGCGACGCCTCGGTCTACGGAACCTTGCGCCGGCTCTATTCGGCCGGGGCGCTGACCTCATACGTCGTCCCTTCAGAAGAGGGTCCGCACCGCAAGTACTACGGAATCACCGACCAAGGACGCGGGGCGCTCACGGAGCAACGCGTGCAATGGAGTGAGTTCGCCGGAACCATGGAACGTTTGCTAACAGGAGCTGCAGCATGAACGCCTCAATCTTGCCCGAAACCGCCAGCTACGCGGCCGCTGTTCGCACAGCGCTCGCTGATCTGCCCGCCGAGGAAGTCGAAGACCTCACAGAGGGGCTCGAGGCCGATCTCGCTGAGTCCTGGCTGGAATCTAATGGAAAGCCACTCATCGATCCTGCTGCCTACGCCCAAGAGTTGCGGCTCGCGGCCGGCTTGCCCGATGCCGTTCCGGCAGCCGGCAAACTCGCACGCCTGCAGAGTTCCATCTCGAGCAGCTTGAGGGGTTCGGCCGCTTCGATTCGCAAGAATCCAGCCGGTGCGGCAACCCTCGACTTCATGGCGAGTTTGCAGCCGGCGTGGTGGGTGCTGCGCGGCTACCTTGCCTTCTATCTCGTGATGCAGATGTTCGGCTCGCGTGGCCAACTGATTCCGACCAACATTTTCGCCGTGGCCTTGGCTGTGGTG
>JAAZCT010000026.1 GCA_012513165.1 Actinomycetales bacterium | reverse complement strand
GCCACCAATTGTTCGGGTCATACCTGTGAGGCCCGTCGCGATACCCGTGCCACCGGCTGGCGCTGCGGCCGCCGCGGCTGCAGGAATCGCCGCAAGCATCGCACCTGAGCCGAAACCGACTGGAGTCATCGAGAAGGCCACTGACAGGAACGAATCGTGATAGAACGTCATCGCACCATAGCCGCCAGCAACTAACAGCATCGCGCCAATCAAACAATTCCGCGGTCCAACTACGGAACTAATCTCGCCGAAAATAGTCGCGCCAATCAGCATGGCAAAGGCATATCCCAAGAGAATCGGACCGACGTATGCTGGCTCTAGACCCAAGCCGAAACCGTATTCATGCGGGTCCGTTTGCGCGTAAGTCGACAGTGGAATCGCAGCACTCACGAGCGTGATACCTAAAAGCAACGAAGTCAATTGAACTGGCCACATGGCTCGCGCCGCCATCACGCGGAAGTCAACGATCGGTTCGTCTCTGCCGAGTTCAAACTTCGTAAACGGAATGATCAACGTAAGGCCCGCAGTGAGCGAAATCCACGGCCACGGCGATGCGTAACCGAGTAGTCGAATCAGTGTGAGCGACAGCGAGACAAGAATTAGTATTCCCGCAAGCATCGCGAGCCCCGGAAGGTCGAGCTTGGCCGGTTGCGGAACATGCCCCGCATCCGACATGGGCCAAATAATGAGCACAGCAATAGTCGCGAGTACAGCCGGAACCGCTAGCACCATTCGCATGTCATCGAAGATGGCCGACGCAGCGGGGGACGCAATAGCGGCGGCAATGGCCCCACCCATAAGTGCCGCCACAATCGTGCCAGTCGCTTTACGCGTATTGTCAGCTTGGTCCGGATCGCCCGCGCTTCGCAGGAAGATCAGCGCGACTTCGAGTGGCAGCCAGACAGCCAGCACGCCTTGAATTGCCCAGAAGCTCAGATACACGCCAAAGCTCGTCGAAAAAGCAATGCCCCAAGTCGCGGCCGCCACGACGATTGCTGCCCAAAAGAGCATGCGGCGATGACCAATAAAGTCGGCAAGTTTTGATAGGGGCGGGACACATAGAGCCGACATGAGGAATTGGGCTGCCTCGAGCCAGTTCAAATCGGCGTCATTGACGTTCAAGTACCGGCCGATGTCGGCAATGACTGGCATGTAGTAGTTCTGCAAGAAACCGCTGATGAATTCAACGAAGACGAGTGCGCCGACGAGCCCAAGGGCAACGCGCGCGTTGCTGCTATCTGACATGGTCAAGATTCTAAACGCATGGACCGTCCTAATAGGTCGGTTGCGGAGACTTTTGTCGCGCGTCCTCGAATCGCCCAATACCTACATTTGGCACTAACCTGGGGGTAGGGTTAGCGCCGTGACCGTGATTCTCGAGCCGCGTCGACGCCCCACCCAAGAACGGAGCAGGGTCAAGTTTGAACGCCTGCTCGATGTCTCGCGCGAATTATTGCTTGAAGTTGGGTTCGAATCCTTCACCTGCGAGGAAGTGGCGCACCGCGCAGGGTTACCGATTGGCACGCTCTATCAGTTCTTTGCCAACAAGTACGTCATCGTGTGCGAATTGGATCGCCAAAACTCCGTCGCAGTGCGCGAAGAGTTAGCCAAACTTGCGGCAGAACTCCCCACCCTGGATTGGCTCAAATTGTTGGATCGACTACTCGATCACATGGCAACGATGTGGCTAAAAGACCCCTCACGCAGCGCAGTTTGGTATGCCGTCCAATCAACACCCGCTACCCGCGCAACCGCAGAAGTAACCGAGGCTGAACTGGCAGCCGAGGTGGCATATGTCCTGGGACCACTTACGCCCGGGACCCCACGCGAACGACGAAAGATCTTGGCAGAAGTGCTCATTCACGTCACCTATTCGATGTTGAACTTCTCGATCCGTCACCGCCAAGAACACGACGAAGCGATCATTGAGGCGAAACGACTACCTTCGGCGTACTTACTGTCAGCAGAAGCCAACGGCAACTCAAAAACGAGCAACTAATCGCG
>JAAZCT010000219.1 GCA_012513165.1 Actinomycetales bacterium | reverse complement strand
TGGTCCGCAAGTCAAGAAAGCCGAAACGGCACAGCGAGAGGCAGCGGACACATTCACGGCTTTACTCAAGACTCTGCCTAACCCTGCCGCGGTGGACGCTCCGCCGGGTGGCGAAGACGACTTCATCGTGATCGACGAAGTCGGCACGCGACGCGATTTTGCGGCCGAAGGATTCGAACCTCGCGACCACCTTGAACTGGGCGAGATGTTGGGTGCGATCGACATGGAGCGCGGCGCGAAAGTGAGCGGTTCGCGGTTCTACTACCTGACGGGAGTTGGAGCGCAGCTTGAACTCGCGCTCACGCAGTTGGCGATGAGCACGGCCGCGAAGTGGGGCTTCATTCCGATGATTCCTCCCGCGCTGGTGAAACCTGCCGCGATGGAAGGCACCGGATTCCTCGGTCAAGCGGCAGACGACGTCTACCACCTCGACAAAGACGATCTCTATCTTGTTGGCACCTCGGAAGTGCCGCTCGCTGCCTATCACAGCGACGAGATCCTCGAAGGTGCTGAACTGCCCAAACGGTATGCAGCGTTCAGCCCATGTTTCCGCCGCGAGGCCGGATCGCATGGCCGTGATACGCGCGGCATCTTCCGGGTGCACTGGTTCGACAAGGTCGAGATGTTTGTCTACACGACACTCGATCAGGCTGAGGCCGAACACCGTCGCTTGTTGGCGTGGGAGCAAGAGTGGTTGAACTTGCTCGAGTTGCCGTACCGCGTGATCGACGTCGCTGCAGGAGATCTGGGGCTGTCGGCCATTCGCAAGTTCGATTGCGAAGCGTGGATCCCCACTCAAAACAAGTACCGCGAAGTGTCTTCAACCTCGAACTGCACCTCGTTCCAGTCGCGTCGCCTCGATACGCGTGTCCGAGTGACGCAAGGGGGAGACACCGAGCCGGCAGCCACGCTCAACGGAACCCTGTGTGCCATGACGCGCACGATCGTGGCGTTGCTCGAAAACGGTCAGCAAGCAGATGGGTCGGTACTGTTGCCGTCCGCGCTGCATCCGTTCCTCGGTCCCGTGCTGAAGCCCTTGGAGTCGCGGGTGTGACCTGGCGTCCGACACTCCTCGCGCTTGACGTTGACGGCACGCTCGTCAGCTACGGCAACGAGATGGCTCCTGCCGTTCGCGAAACGGTGCGCGCCGCCCGCGACGCCGGCATTCATGTCGTGATTGCCACGGGTCGAGCCGTTCCGGGCGTGTACGACGTCCTGGACAAACTCGATATGCGTGAAGGGTTGGCGGTTGCGAGCAACGGCTCGGTCGTGTTTGGTGTCGAACCGTACGAACTCATCAAAGCCGTCACCTTCGATGCGGCGCCGTCAGTCGAGCGGCTGATGGAGGCGTTCCCTGACGCGATGATCGCGGTCGAAGAGATCGGGGTCGGCTATCGCGTCAATCGCCAGTTCCCCTCTGGCGAGATCGGCGGGAACATCCAAATCGCGCACGTTGATCAGATGATTGCCGATCCGGTGACGCGTGTGATCGTGCGCGCCCCGGACCACGACGTTGCGGGGTTCCAAGAGACAGTCAAGTCGATTGGGCTCGAGGGCACGAACTTCTATATCGGCTACACCGCTTGGTTAGATATGGCTCCGCAAGGCGTGTCCAAGGCGTCGGGTCTTGAGACGGTCACCTCGATTCTTGGTATCGACGCGTCGGACGTGTTGGCGATCGGTGACGGCAACAACGATCTTGAGATGTTGGAGTGGGCCGGTCGTGGTGTGGCGATGGGCCAAGCGCCGCCTGAATTGCTTGCTGTGGCCGATGCCGTGACGGGGCACATCGACGAGGATGGCGCGGTCGCCGAGATTCAACAGTGGCTCTAGTTCCCCACCGAAAAGTGAGGGAATCCTCGCGTTAGCCCGGGGTCGAGATGAACTTCGCGCGCGTTAATGAAAACATAGGAGTGTGGCGCACGCCACAAACTTGTTTTCATGAGGAGTTTTCGTGTCCGAAAGTCAGCAGTCCGCAGCCAATCTTGCCTTTCCACCCAGCCAAGCGTTCGCCGCTCAAGCCAATGTCTCAGAAGCCGAATTCACGAAAGCCGACAGTAATCGCGTGGCTTTTTGGGAAGAGCAAGCTGGACGTCTCGACTGGGCTGAACCGTTCGCTGAAGCGCTGGACTGGTCGAATCCGCCGTTCGCGAAGTGGTGTGCGGGCGGACAACTGAACGTCGCCTATAACTGCGTGGACCGCCACGTCGAGAATGGCCGCGGAGACAAAGTCGCGTTCCATTTTGTGGGCGAACCGGGAGACACCCGCACCATCACCTACGCGGACCTCAAAGACGAGGTTTCGCGCGCGGCGAACGCGCTCACCGCGCTCGGCGTGAACGCAGGCGACCGAGTCGCCATCTACCTGCCGATGATCCCCGAAGCGGTTATCTCGATGCTGGCCTGCGCACGCCTCGGGGCCGCCCACACCGTCGTGTTCGGCGGCTTCAGTTCGGACGCCTTGGCCAGTCGGATCGAGGATTGCGAAGCGCGCGTTGTGATCACCTCCGATGGCGGCTATCGCCGTGGAACCCCTTCAGCGCTCAAGCCTGCCGTAGACGAAGCGTTGGAAAAGTGCCCTGACGTGAAAAACGTGCTCGTGGTCCAGCGGACTGGCCAAGACGTGGCGTGGACTGACGGACGTGACCACTGGTGGCACGAGACGGTAGCCATAGCCTCGCCCGAGCATGAACCTCAAGCATTCGATGCCGAACAGCCGCTGTTCGTGATGTACACCTCGGGCACGACCGGCAAACCCAAAGGCATCCTGCACACCTCGGGCGGCTACCTCACCCAATGCGCCTACAGTTTCAACGCGGTCTTCGACCACAAGCCGGAAACGGACGTGTATTGGTGCACGGCTGACATCGGGTGGGTGACGGGACACTCGTACATCACCTACGGCGCGACCGCCGAAGGCGCCACACAGGTCTTGTACGAAGGCACCCCAGATTCGCCGCACAAGGGCCGCTGGTGGGAAATTATCCAGGAGTACAAGGT
>JAAZCT010000218.1 GCA_012513165.1 Actinomycetales bacterium | reverse complement strand
CCTACAGTCCGGAAGGCAGCAAGGTTTCCGTGTCTGTGAAACGCGACGGAGACGACGCGTTCATCGTCGTGACCGATAGCGGCATCGGGATCGAACCCAACGACCGAAACCGCGTTTTTGAACGCTTCTATCGGGTCGATCCGGCCCGCGCCCGCTCCACCGTTGGCACAGGACTGGGGCTGTCCATCGTGAAACACGTGGCCGCAAGCCACGGTGGCGCGATCGACTTGTGGAGCGAACCCGGTGTCGGCTCAACGTTTACGATGCGGCTCCCCGCCTGGGATGCCGAAGAAGGAGAAACAGATGACCAGAATCTTGCTGGTTGAAGACGAGACCAGTTACAGCGAGGCTCTCTCGTATGTGCTGAAGAAGGAAGGTTTCGAGGTCACGATCGCCGAGACCGGCCCCGACGCGCTGGTTGAGTTCATGCGAAATGGCTCGGACATCATCTTGTTGGATCTCATGCTGCCGGGGTTGTCTGGCGTGGAAGTGTGCCGCACGATTCGCCAAACCTCCACCGTGCCGATCATCATGGTGAGCGCCAAGGATGCCGAGATCGACAAGGTCGTCGGCCTCGAACTAGGCGCTGACGACTACGTCACCAAGCCCTATTCTCCGCGCGAACTCATTGCTCGGATCCGGGCAGTGTTGCGACGCGGCGGCGCTGACTTCGTCGACGACGAGTCATCTTTGGAGGCCGCCGGAATCCGGATGGACGTGGACCGGCACCTCGTGACGCTTCGGGGCAAGGAACTCGTGTTGCCGCTCAAAGAGTTCGAACTGCTCGAGTACTTCCTGCGCAACCCTGGCCGCGCTTTGACGCGCGAACAGCTGATCGATCGCGTATGGGGCGCCGACTATGTGGGCGACACCAAGACGCTCGACGTCCACATCAAGCGTCTGCGCGCCAAGATCGAATCCGATCCGGCCGAGCCAACCACGCTCATCACGATTCGCGGACTGGGCTACAAGTTCGCCTAGCCTCAGACCGTGCTCGCGTTGGATGCTTGTGGTTTAGCGTCCTTGGTTGGCGACTGCGGCGATCGCTGCAGCGGCCGCATCTGCGTCCAGGTACTGGCCGCCAGTTACCGTGGGGCGAAGGTTCTCGTCGAGTTCGTACACCAGCGGAATGCCGGTGGGAATGTTCACGCCCACGATGGTGTCTTCATCGATGTTGTCGAGGTGCTTGACTAGCGCGCGTAGCGAGTTGCCGTGCGCGGTTACTAGAACCGTCTTGCCGGCACGCAGGTCTGGCACGATTTGGTCGTACCAGTAGGGGAGCATCCGGTCGAGCACATCGGACAGGCATTCGCCGCGGGGCAAAAGTTCGTCGGGTAAGTCGGCATAACGCGCATCGTTCGCTTGGCTGAACTCGCTGTCGTCTGACAGCGCCGGTGGCGCGATCGCGTAGGAGCGGCGCCACGTCATGAACTGTTCTTCGCCGAACTCTTCCAGCGTGGACTTCTTGTCTTTGCCTTGCAACGCGCCGTAATGGCGTTCGTTCAAGCGCCAACTGCGCTTAACGGGGACCCAGTGGCGGTCGACACCGTTGAGCACGATCTCGGACGTACGAATCGCGCGACGGAGTAGCGAGGTGTGCGACACGTCCGGCAAGAGGCCAGCTACTTTGAGGAGTTCCGGTGCCCGGTTCGCTTCTTCGACGCCTTGTTCGTTGAGGTCTACGTCGACCCAACCAGTGAAGAGGTTGCGGGCGTTCCACTCGCTGTGACCGTGACGCAAAAGAATCAATGTGCTCATGGCTTCAGCCTAATCGGCCAAGAGGCCTTGTAGGGCGAGAGGTAGGAAGTGCAGTGGGCTAGCTGGTGGGCTGCTCGCCAAGGATCCGATCCAGGGTGACGCCAAGTGAATCCTTGATCGAGGCGATTCCATCGATATCACCCACGGCAAGTGCCGTCGTGGCGTGGAGGCTAACTGCTGCAACTACCACTTCGGCGACTGCTTTGAGTTCGGTTTCAGTCAGATGACCTTCGTCGAATCCCCACCGGGATTCGACCACGAGTTCAACGAACTTGCCGAGCAGTTCTCGGCGCTGTGCCACGGCCGGTGCTCCAGCGGCGTACACCTCGACGAGGAACACTTTCGCGAAACTGGCGAGTCCGGTTAACGAGTCGAGATAGGTCGACAGCAGGAGGTCGAATCGCGCCCTAGCCGACATATCGGGCATAGCGTCGATTCGCTTGAGCTCTCCGTCGAGCACCCCAATCAACAACTCTGATGCGGCGAGGTTGGCAGCCAAGAAGCAGGCCAGTTTGTCGTTGAAAAGCTGATAGAACGTGGTGCGTGAGACTTTGGCACGAGAAATGACGTCAGCGACCGTGGTGGCGTTGTAGCCCTTTTCAGCAACCGCTTCGGCGATAGCCCACATCAAACGGTCGCGTTGAGACTCCTCAACTTCGGCGCGCGTGAGCCCGTGAGGACCGCGCGGAAGCGCACGCTCTTGGGGTTCGTGTTCGACCGTCATTCGAGTGAGTCTACCCATACGGGGCACTGCTTGGCACCTAACCAAATTCGATGGAAACGGGAAGATTTAGAAATGTGATGCAGGTCGCATGAAGGATTGATAGACTCTCGTGTACACGACTCGGGACGTTCCTATTCAAACGCCACACATACGAAGAGATTCATATGGAAACCTTCCACCACGAGAACCTCACGATCGCCTACGCCGACGAGGGCGCCGGCCCGAATATTCTCATGCTCCACAACGGCGGCACCTCGTCGACGATCTGGCGTTTTCAAGCCGCAGACCTTGCCCGCGACTGCCGGGTGATCACGGTCGATTTGCCTGGCTTCGGCAGTTCGCCCCAACCTGAGCAATCCCCCGGCCACCAGCAACTTGTCGACGTGATCGTGGCCCTGATGACCGACCTAAAGGCTGCGCCCGCGCTCATCGTCGGTAACTGCATGGGAACCAACATCGCTGGCGCTATTGCCCGGCAACACCCCGACCTGGTCACGGCCGTTCTCGCGATCAACCCCCTCACCGAAGTGAGTTTCGCCCAAGGCCAGATCGGCTTCCTCCACACGATGAAACGCAAGATGCCTCTCACGGCCAAGGTTTTGCGCTCCATTTCGCGACACATTCGAGTCCCGGGCTTCGTCGCGCCGCTCGTGTTGCGCTTCCAACTCGGGCCGCTCGGCGTGAGACAAAAACTGCACCGAGACCCGGACTTGCTCGCGTGCCAGACGCGCGCTGATCAACTGCCGGCCCTGATCGACGTCCTCGACGACATGAACGCCTACGGCGGCCTCGACAGCACGCGCGCACCTGCGGACATACCCATGTGGGTGGTGTGGGGGGAGAGGAACCGGGTGTTGTCTCGTAAAGACTCCGGGCACCTCCCCGAACTGCTCAACACGACTCACGTCGAGGTGCTCGCAGGGTGCGGCCACCTCGCCATGCTCGAGAATCCCGACGCCGTCACCGCCACCATCCGTGAACTCTTGCAACTCACCGCAGATCAGCAAAGGAACCTCGCCTCATGACCGAATCGCTCAACACCGTATTCGACCTGCCAGACCGGATCCGCACGCTCGCCCAAGAAGATCCCGATCGCACGGCGCTCATCCACATCAAGCCGTCACTGTTCGGTGACCCCAAGATTGAAACCACCAACTATCGCACCTTGAGCAATCGAGCCGAAGCGACCGCTGTGGGCTTGCGCGAGTTCGGCATCAAGAAGGGCACCCTGTGCTCGTTCATGGTCCCCCCGGGCGAAGACGCACTGGTGCTGTCGTTGGCGCTGTGGCGCATCGGCGCGATCATGGTAGGCATCGAGCCGCACAGCCACGGCCTCAAAAAGGTGGCAGTGTGCCTACGCAGCGTGGGGCCCGAAGTGTTCTTCGGCACCCCCGAAGCGTTCCTCGCCCAACGGGTGTTCGGCTGGGGCAAAGAAACCGTCAAGAAGAAGGTTCTGGTTGGCCCCGCCTCGGCGCCCGGATTCACCACCTTGCGGTCCTTGGAACGTCCGATCCCTGAGACGCCCGAAGTTCTCGACGTCCAACCTGACGACATTGCCGTCATCGCGTTCACCACGGGCAGCACAGGCAGTCCGAAGCCGACGATCATGTCGCAGCGCAACCTCACACAGTTGACTGCCGGCGTCAAGAACCAGTGGCAACTCGATTCGCACGGGCCCGTCATCGACATGCCGACGTTCCCGATCTTCTGGATCATCGGTTTGAGCCACGGCGGCACCGTGGTGGTCCCGCCGATGAACTTCGCCACCAAAGGTCCTGGCGATGCGAACCCGGAAAAGCTCATCAAGTCGATCAACGACCACAACGTCGCCTCGATGTTCGCCTCTCCTGCACTGCTAGAGAATCTGACCTCGTATGGCAACCCCAAAGGGATCACGCTGCCGACGATCAAGCGCATCGTTTCGGGAGGGGCCGAGATTCAAGGCCCGTTGTATGCGGCCACCAAGAAGATGCTGGTGAACGGCGAGTTGTATTCCAACTATGGCGCCACCGAAGCGCTGCCCGTGGCCGAGATTTCCGGCACGACCGTCTTGACGGAGACCTGGCCGCTCAGCGAGCAAGGCGCGGGCGTGTGTGTGGGTGACGCGCTGGCCGGCATCGACGTTCGAAGCGTGGAAATCACTGACGGCCCAATCGCCAACATCGACGAATCCACTGAACTGCCGCAGGGGCAGATCGGTGAGGTCATCGTGCGCAGTCCTCACGTCAGCGACGGCTACTACAAGTCTGAGAAAGCCATGGCAGAGAACAAGATCCCCGACGGCGACACCCTGTGGCACCGACTAGGCGACACTGGCTATCTCGACGAATTGGGCCGCCTGTGGGTGTGCGGTCGCGTATCGCACCGCGTGGTTGCCAAAGACAAGACCTTCTTCGCGTTGAAGTGCGAACCGATTTTCAACACGCACCCGAACGTGCATCGCAGCGCGCTGGTCGCCGTTACGTCCCGCGACGGCAGCAAACGTCCCGGCGTGTGCATCGAACTTGAGCCGAACGCTCAGGAACGGCAAGCAGCCGTCAAGACCGAGATCCAAGAGTTGGCAGTGAAACACGACGCCACGCAAGGGATCGTCGACGTGTTCTTCGTGAAGAAGCTGCCGGTCGATAAGCGCCACAACGCGAAGATCGATCGCCCGGCCCTGTCGAAGGGCGTCAGCGACGGCTCGATCAGCTAGCGGTCTCGCTGATCGAGCGCAGCGCAGCCACGTACTGGTCTTGGGACTGCAGGCCCACGATCGTGTGCACGCCATCGACCACGATGAACGGGGCAACTGTTGCCCCCAAGGATTGCGCGGTCTCGCGTTGCTGGACCACTTCGCCAACGAACTCCACCTCAGCCAGCACCTCTTCGGCCAAGGTGAGGTCGAGACCGGCCAATGCGGCGCGGCCAGTGAGCACCAGAGGGTCGCCAAGATCGGCACCCTCAAGGAAGTGGGCCCGCCACAGTTGGTGCACGAAATCGCGTTGCATGCCTGCACCTTGAGCCAAGGCCCACGTTGCGAGCCGCCAGGCGTCATCGGTGACAGCCGGGATGATGTCGTCGATGTTGAGGTCGATTCCCGTCACCTTTGCGGCCTTCACGGCGCCGTCCACCGGGGTCGACGATGCGGGAGAAAAAGCTCGGTATTGCACCTCGATGCCTTGCCCGGTCAAGATCGAATGCAACGCCACCGCGCGCTCAAACCGGACAGCTCCCAGATACGAATCGACATCCGTGAGATCACAGAATACGAGTGCGTTCATGGCTATCCTCCTGGTCGTAAATGTTTGAATGCTCCAAGATTTGCGGTGGGCTCGCCGCGCTCTTCGCGCCACTGCCATTCTTTGCGGATCGACCTAGCGAACCCCAGTTCTAGAATCACGTTGAACGATTCGTCGGCGTACTGCAACACCGAACCCAACAGGCGATCGAGTTCTGCGACGGTGACCGATTGGAGGGGCAGCCGCCCGTCCAAATAGATGTCGCCAGCGTGATCGACAGCGAACGCGACCGCATACATTTTGAGGTTCTTTTCCAGCAGCCAGCGAT
>JAAZCT010000217.1 GCA_012513165.1 Actinomycetales bacterium | reverse complement strand
CGACGCTTGTGCGAGTCCACGAATTCGTCCGTTTCACGATCCGCCTCGTGGTCTGAGTCGGGCAAGGTCGCGTTGAAACTAGCGGCGAGGTCAGCCAGACGACGTCGGGCGATTTCGGCACGAGTTTCCTCGAATTCAGGGGCAGGCATGAGGCGAGGTTAGGCCAAGAACCGCCCGTGAAACCGCGGCGAGCACACAATGTGGATAACTCGCCGCGACCTCAGGAAATGAGCAGTCGCAGAGGTGGGCCTTCAGGTCTATGCTCAAGACAGTGTCGCGACGAGCGTGCGACGATGTGGCTAACCTAAGGAGAAAATATGGGACTCGACGATTTGGTCAACAAGGGCAAAGAGTTGCTCGACGAGAACAAAGACAAACTTACAGGCGACAAAGTCGAGGAAATTAGCGACAAAGTCCTTGATGCAGGTACAGACTTCGCGAAGAAGCACGCTCCTGGCCACGCAGACAAAATTGACGTGGCTCGCGATGCGGCAGACAAGGCAATCGGCGACAATTAGCGAAACTTGGGTCGCTCGGCGCCCACATCCGAGTGCGATTCAGCGTGCCGCGATCGTCACGCCGATCATTCCGGGGCCCAAGTGGGCGCCGAGCGAAGCCCCAACTTCATCCACCGGGACAACGTCCCGATCGAAAGCGTCCGCGAGGCGCTCAGCAACCATCACGGCTGGCTCCAGCGCCCCCAAATGCTGCACCCCTAAATCGAAGTCCCCTTCGATGAGATTCCGTTTCTCGACGGTCAACGCGATCAGACGGTTCAACGCCTTTGAAGCCGTGCGCACCTTCTCAAGCGGAGCAACAATCCCGTCTTCGAGCGTGAGAATCGGCTTGACCGATAGCGCCGAACCGACCAGCGCCGCCGCTGTGCCGATCCGCCCCCCGCGACGCAAGTACTCCAAAGAGTCCACATACACCAAGACCGTTGAGACCTTGCCTGCGTTCTTCGCTGCTGCCACGACTTCTTCGATGGGTTTGCCGTCATGTGCCGCCCGTGCGGCCCTGCCTGCGGCATACCCCGTGGCAAGCCCCACCTGGAGCGAATCGATCGCATGCACCGGAACCGCGACCCGCTTCGCAGCAAGTTGCGCAGATTCCAGCGTGCCGGAGATTTTCGAACTCAGGTGTACCGAAACGATCTCGGTGGCGCCGCTAAGAATCAAGCTTCGATACACCGCCTCGAACGTTTCTGCCGATGGCCGTGAGGTGCTGACTGGCACGAACGATCCCAGCGCTTCGGTGATCATGTCTGCGGTGACGTCGACGCCTTCGGTATACACTTTCGCCCCGAGAACCACGCTCACGGGAACCACATGAATACCTAGCGCTTGCGCATCAGCGGGGCTCAACGATGACGTTGAGTCGGTGACGATCGCGATAGTCATAAAGTCACATCCTGTAATTCGTTCACACGACGATGCTGACGAGTTTCGGCGCCTTAACAATCACCTTACGCACGTCTCGGCCGTCGATCGCACGAACCACGTTCGGTTCCGCGAGCGCCAAGGCAGTCAAGTCCTCTTCGCTGATGCCTGGTGAAACGTCAAGTTTGCCCCGAACTTTGCCCAAGACTTGAATCACACACGTGACCGAGTCTTGAATGATAAGTGCTGGATCCGAAACCGGATAATCCGCGAAAGCCAAGGATTCGGTGTGCCCGAGCCGCTGCCAGAGTTCCTCGGCCAAGTGCGGCGCGAACGGTGCCAGCATCAAGACAAGCGGCTCCACTACGTCGCGCGATGACACGGACTCTTTCGTGAGGAAGTTCGTGAACTCGATCAATTTCGCGATCGCCGTGTTGAAACGCATCGCATCCATTTCGGTGCGCACATCAGCGATCGTCTGGTGCAACGCTGAAAGCGCCTGAGCCGAAGCTGGCCCCTCATCGAAGACGTTCTCTCCAGTGGTTTCGTCGACCACGAGGCGCCACACGCGCTGCAGGAATCGTTGCGAGCCAATCACCGCACGCGTCTCCCATGGGCGCGACACATCGAGTGGGCCCATCGACATCTCGTAGACGCGGAACGTGTCGGCGCCGTATTCCTCGTACATGTCGTCGGGTGTGACCACGTTCTTGAGGCTCTTGCCCATCTTCCCGTACTCGCGGTTGACCGGTTTACCCTCAAAAAAGAACTCGCCGTCGCGCTCTTCCACCAGGTCGGCTTGCACGTAGGTGCCGCGTTCGTCGGTGAACGCGTAGGCCTGAATGTAGCCCTGGTTGAACAAACGATGGAACGGCTCCTCGCCGCTCACGTGCCCCAGATCGAACAGGGCCTTGTGCCAGAAACGGGCGTACAACAGGTGCAACACCGCGTGCTCGACGCCACCGACATACAAGTCGACGCCGCCTGCGCCACCTGCTTCACGAGGACCGAGCCAGTAGCGTTCGTTCTCCGGATCGGCCATGACTTTGGCATTGTTCGGATCGGTGTAACGAATCTCATACCAACTGGATCCCGCCCAGTTGGGCATCGTGTTCGTTTCGCGACGGTACGTCTTGAGTCCATCCCCTAGGTCCAGTTCGATGTGAACCCATTCGTCGACGCGACCCAAGGGCGGCTCGGGCTCGCTGGTGACGTCGTCTGCCGCGAAGGTGCGCGGAGAATAGTCGGGCACTTCAGGCAACTCGACCGGAAGCATGTGGTCTGGAACGGCGTGCGCGTTCCCGGCTTCGTCGAACACGATCGGGAACGGCTCGCCCCAATAGCGTTGGCGGCTGAACAGCCAGTCGCGCAGCCGGTAGGTGGTGGTGCCGGTTCCTTGGCCGCGGGATTCAAGCCACGCGATGATGGCTTCTTTTGCGGCCGCAACGGTCAAACCATTCAAACTGACGCCGTCGGCACCGAACTGTTCGGAGTTGTCCGAGTTGATGATGGTGCCATCGCCGCTATACGCCTGTTCTTGCCCGACTTGTTCGGCCACAGTCGGAACGATCGGCAGATCGTATTCGGTGGCAAACTCGAAGTCACGCTGATCGCCAGATGGCACAGCCATGATGGCGCCCGTGCCGTAACCCATCAGCACGTAGTCAGCGATGAACACCGGCACCTCGGAGCCCGTAACGGGGTTCGTGGCGGTGCTGCCAGTGAACACGCCGGTCTTGGACTTATCGTCTTGGCGTTCGAGGTCCGTCTTAGCGGCGGCTGCCACCTGGTACTGCTCGACTGCTGCTGCCTGCTCAGGCGTGGTCAGCGCTTCGACGAGCGGGTGTTCGGGGCTGAGCACCATGAAGGTGGCCCCAAAGAGCGTGTCTGGGCGGGTGGTGAACACGCGAATGTCGCCAGCAGCACTCGCAAAGTCCACTTCTGCGCCGTGCGAGCGGCCGATCCAGTTGCGCTGCATGCTCTTGACTGCTTCAGGCCAATCCACGCGTTCCAGATCGTCAATCAGCCGATCGGCGTACGCCGTGATGCGCATGTTCCATTGCCGCAAGTTGCGTTTGAACACTGGGAAGTTCCCGCGCTCGGAACGCCCCTCGGCGGTCACTTCCTCGTTAGCGAGAACCGTGCCCAAACCGGGGCACCAGTTCACGGGCGAATCGCTGAGGTATGCCAGCCGGTATTGATCGATCACGGCCGGATCGCTCGTGCCGAGTTTCTCCACCAGTTCGCTGATCGGACGCGCGGCACCGGCACCGCCGTTAGCTTCTGGGTCGTACCACGAGTTGAAAATTTGAATGAAGATCCACTGCGTCCACTTCACGAACTCTGGGTCGATCGTGGCGAACGAGCGCCTATCGTCGTGGCCCAAACCGAGGCGGCGCAGCTGGCGGCGCATGTTGCCGATGTTCGACAAGGTGTTGTCTCGGGGGTGTTCGCCCGTGCTGATGGCGTGCAGTTCGGCCGGCAGCCCATACGCGTCGTAGCCGAGCGCGTGCAACACGTTCTTGCCAAGCATGCGCTGGTGACGGCCCACCACGTCCGTGGCGATGTAACCGAGCGGGTGACCGACGTGCAAGCCCGCGCCCGAGGGGTACGGGAACATGTCCATGATGAAGTACTTCTCGCCTCCCGCGTTGTGCTGCGGCGCATCGGCGGCGGGCGCTAGAACGCCGACCGGGTTCGGGGCGTGAAACGTACCGTCCGTCTCCCAGCGGTCTTGCCAAGCGGTTTCGATGCGTCCAGCGAGTTCGCTGGTATAGCGGTAATCATGCGTCGGATTGGTCACCGACCAAGATTACCGAGCCGCGCCCTCGCAGTCTGCGGTGCGTTCAGTGATTCGCCCCGCGGGCCAGTTTCACGCATTAGACAGGGCGCAGAAGATCTCGACCTTGCGGGTCGGGCCAGACACGATCAGTTCGTCAGAAGCCGAGATGAAAGTGTCGGGAACTGCGTACGTGAAGTCTTCGCCTCGACGCTTGACGCCCACCACCGTGATGCCGAACTTGGCGCGCAACTGCGAGGTCGCCAGAGTCTGCTCGTGCGAGATCTTCGGTGCACGGGTCCGTGCGATCGAGAAACCGTCGTCGAACTCGATGTAGTCGATCATCGCGCCCGTCACCATATGCGCGACGCGCTCGCCCATCGCCGACTCGGGACGCACCACGTGTGTGGCACCGACCCGCTCCAAGATGCGCGCGTGCTTCGGGTTGATCGCTTTGGCCCACACCTCGGTGACGCCCAACTCCACCAGACTCAACACGGTCAAGACGCTGGCTTCGATGTCGGTGCCGATGCCGCCCACTGCGTGCGAGAACTGTTCCGCACCGATCTGCCGCAACGCTTCTGTGTCGGTAGTGTCCGCCGCCAAGACGTGCGTGAAATCGCTGGCATAACGCTGCACCAGTGCGATGTCTTCGTCGACCGCCAACACCTCGTGCCCCAAACGGACGAGCGAGTTCGCCACGGACGAACCGAAGCGCCCCAATCCCACGACCAGCACTGGCGCTTGATTGGATTTCCCTTGCTTAACCAATGATCGGCCTTTCCTCGGGCAGATGGAATCGCTGCTGCTTTCGTCTTAACAAGAAAGTGGACGCTGCTGTGACCGTACCGACGCGGCCGACAAACATCAACATAATCAAAATCAGGTGGCCCGCAGTGCCGGCCTCAGCAGTCAGGCCTGTAGAGAGCCCCACTGTGCCGAACGCAGAACACACCTCGAACAGCGCGTCCCCGTAGTTTGCGTCCGTCACCGTCATCAGGATGAGTGTGGTTCCGGTAACCATGGCGACGGCGATCAGCGCGATGCTCAAGGCTGTGCGGACCGTGGCCGACCCCACCGAGCGAACGCCGATCCGCACTTCGGCGTCGCCTCGCAGTTCCGCCAGAATCACGTATGCCAACAACAGGAACGTGGTGATTTTGATGCCGCCGGCCGTACTGGCGCTGCCGCCGCCGATGAACATGAGGATGCTCGTGAAGTTCTGGGTCTCGCCCGTCACTTGCGACCAATCGAAACTGGAAAGACCACCCGAGCGCGGCATGATGCTAGCTTCGAACGCAGTCACGAGTTTGCTCGACCAACTGT
>JAAZCT010000216.1 GCA_012513165.1 Actinomycetales bacterium | reverse complement strand
GTGTTCTTCAGTTCGATCACGAGCCGGTTCCCGGCAGGAACATCGACCGAGTTGGGGTGGAAGCGCATGTCTTTTGCCTCAACCTGGACTGTGGTGGTTTCGCCCGTTGGCGCGACTCCCCCGTCCACCGAAGCCACGCGACCGGGCAAAGCGCTGGGATCGGCGGCTATGCCGACGGCGGCGGCGAGAGCGATCGTGGCGACGCCGGCCACCAGCCACGAGCGATGGCGTGCCGGGTCTTGGGCCGCTTCGATCTGGGCAAGGTTGGCGGCTCGGTCGCGTTTCGTTGGATCCTTGGCCCGAGCTTTCTTGGCTGCCCGGTAGGCAATCACCAACAACGGCAGGAATGCCATATAAGCGAGCAGCACCAGCGTGGACATGATGACTCGCACGACGCTTGGGACGGGCAGCAAACAGATCAGCAACCCGGCGTTGATGAGCGTGAGGCGTAGTGCCGCGCCTCGATCCAGTACCTCTTGTGCAGCGCGCGCGGCGAACGGTCCGCCGCCAAACACGACCGGACCCAGATGGCTCAACGCGCCAATCACTACTTGCGCAGCAAACCCTGCGGTGAGGGCTGGAACTACGGCACCGAACTCGGCGTCGATCACGGCCATCGAACTGTTCGACAGCCAGATGATCAACCACCACACGAGCGACACGAACAACCAAGCACCGGCGAACAACAACGACCAGGCCGCATAGCTGTGTGGCGGGCGTTGCTTCGCTTCGAGCACCCACGGGGTCGTGGCCAGTGCCCAGCCGCCGATATACACCGCGATGCCTGCTGCTCCGAGGTACGGCTGGTCGAGCAGCGCGCCCGCGGCCGTGATCACCACGCCGGCCAGCAAAACGGGCAATGCGCGTTTCGTGAAGAGCAGTGCGTTGTCTGCCATCTTGGTTCGCAAAATGGTGGGCCACAGCGTGACGAGCGTGCCGGCCACCGTCAGTCCCACCCACCCGAGCAGGTTGACGCTTGCGTGCGCGAGGGTGGCCCGCGCGGCCCAGGAGGTGAGCGGTTCGTGAGCGAGCCATGCACCAAGGCCGGCACCGATCGGCAGGAACCTCGCGGCGGCAACGTAGTAACTGAGCGAGGCGGCAAACCGGTTCGCGAGTTTGGAACGGATACGGACCGCAATGGTAGCTCCGTGCCACACGATCAGTAGGCCCACCACGATCGCGCCGAGCAACAGCACTGGCCAGACGTCGAGCATTCGACCGAGAAACACAGCCACCACGGCGAGGTTAAAGACACCCAGACGCACGAGTTGCCACGTGCGCTGAACTGCGGTGGGACTGCTGCGGCTGAGCGTCTCCGCAAAGTGCGCGCTCCACACCAGAATCGCGTTCGTGACGACGCCCAACAGCAGCGTGTGCACCATCAGCCAGTTAGCGTGATCAACGAACGGGTGAATGAACGTGGTGACCACCAACACCACGAGCCAACTCAGAATCGGCACGTTCGCACGCAGATGCCAACGAGTACGCGACATCGGATCGGCGGGCTGCGCGACGGGGCCCGGCGGGCCTATCGGAATCATGCGTCCGCTCCAGTTTCACTCGAACGTTCAAGGACATCGGTGGCGGACTGTTCCCCAGATCTACTCGCCTGCTTCTGGGAGGCCGAGACCACCGACCACACGGCGCCCAAAGCAAACGCCAACAGGGCAATCACGTTGAGCACGCCGCCGACGGTGTGAGCTAACTCCACGTCGAAGGCGTCGCCGATCAGAATCCGCAGCACCAAACCGATGTGCAACAAGATAAACGGCCCATACATGTAGGGCCGGTAAGGCAACGGCCTGCGCAGCACCGCGGGAAAAATCACCGGGGCGTGCGCCATGATCATCGTCATCGTGAAACCGAGGAACACCGCGTGAATCACAGCGTCGTAGCCGCGCCCAGTGTCCACGTGACCCAGCATGATCCATGTGACAGCGGCAATCGCCAACCACACATAGCCCGAAAGCAAACAGATGGCCATGAACCGTTGAGCTCCGCTGGCCTTCACGAGTTTGCGCGCCACATCGGCTTGACTCAGCCACACCACCAGAATCAAGAGCGATACGCCTAGCAAGATCGTCCCGAAATCGGGCCACAACACGCTCGCGACAGCCGTCGCGAACACCACGTGGGCGAGGGTCAAGATCAACGAGTCAGCGCGCGCTCGGGCGTGCGGATCGAACAGCCCGACCCGCGCCAACTCGATCCGTTCAGCGGCGATCGTCAGGATCACGAAACAAGCTAGCCACGGCACGAAAACTGACGCTGGGACGTCACGGAGCCATAAAATTGCTGACCCTGCCAGCAAGACTGCGCCCAAGAGTTGGACCAACACGGTGGGGTCTTTGTGGCGGCGCCACAACGGCACGTAGATGGCCACGAGACCAAGTGAGCCTGCCAGTAACAAGGCGCGTCCCGCCGCAGTGGGAACGGGCGACATGAACAACAGTCCGCCCAAACCCAAACAGATGGGCGCGAGGTAGCCCCACGTCTTGCGCAGCGCCACGGCTCGTTCGAGCGCGATCAGCGTGCCCACGAACCCCATCACCAGGATGATGCCGTGACCGTCGCGCAAGCGCACTTCGTTGACCGGCACGGGCAAATCCAGCAGCATCATCGCGCCGTTCAGGCCGCCTAGGAGTGCGAGACCGCCTGGGATGATCAGCAGCAGCCGCCACGTGGTGGGAGGTTTCGGGTTCGGCGTGAAACTCATGCTTGACTAGATTCCGCCCGGCGCAAGTGCAGTGCGCAGGCTCCCCGTTCCGCGAACGGGATCAGTTCCACATCGAGTTGTTGACTGCCTTGAGACGCCAACGCGCCCTCGATGAGCCCGCGGTGCACCCCGCACACGATCTCTGGGTTTTCGTTGGCCGCCGCCAAAAGTGGGCACCGGCGTAAGCGCAGATGAGTATCGCCGTCGGGTGTGGTTTCGCTATTGAACTCGGGCGAATAGCCCAGATCGTCGAGCAAGGTGAACACGAGTTCTTCGGAAGATTTGCTCGGGCCAGCCTCTTTGATGGGGCTCAGTGACTGACCCCAGTGGCGGCCCGCGTCGACTGCTTCAACGATCGGTTCGCTCGCGGTGCGCGCGATCTGACCCGCGAGCGCAGCCGCGAGTCCGACGTAGTCGTTGGCGCTTCCTTCGTCTCGGGCCGCTTGGGTGGCGGAGTAGAACCACGGTGGCCGGCCGCGACCGATGGCGGGGCCCTTCATACGGACTACCAGTCCCACGCGCCGCAACCCGTCGAGGTGCTCGCGAATCGTGTTGTGGTGTTGGTGCAGCGCGTAGGCGACGTCGTGGGCCGTGACTGGCTCAGACTGCGACACCAATACGTCCAACACTTCGTGCCGGGCGGGCGAAAGTCGACTCAGCGCGGAGTTTCCAGCCGCATGGTCGGGTCCGTACCGGTCTGCATCACCACGATTATTTTTCACGGAACCCACTGTAATAAAGTCGAGGGTGTAATCGCTACTACCTGCGATCCACAGCAACACATGATGTTGTTCACAGTTCAGGAGAACACGATGGAATCACTAGTAATTGCCTCGAACGTACTCGATTCTGAGGCTATCGAACGCCTCGAATCTCAGAACGCAGAAATCATCGGGACGCTCGCCGCCCGAGCTGACGCTCTGCTCAGCACCGAGAATCTGGGAGCCGCCCGCGACGAACTCGTTCTGTGGGCCGAAGCCACGCTCCTGCCCTACGTCAGCCTCAAGGCCGAGCAGATGGCCAGCGGCAGCCGCGAGATCATCGAAGCGGTCCGTCTAGCCGACGCGTTGGCCAATAGCGCCGAAGCCATCACCGACATCGTCGGCGTTTTGCGCAACACCGAAGAGGCCCTGCTCGCCATCGGGGCGGCCCAGGCCCTGCGCGCCGTCACAGAACTGCACTTCGAGAACGAGCTCGATCACCTCGTGCCGGTGTTGGCCGGAAGTTCGAGTGTCGATCTGGCTCAGATCGTGGCAGCAGCCTCGCAAGCAGCAACAGCCAACGCTCCGGCTGTAGTCGCAGCGAGCGGCGGACACGGAGAAGGCCACTCGTGTGGCTGTGGCGAATCCGACGACGAAGGTTGGCCAGAACTCGATGCGAGCATCGTCCCGCACGCAATCCGTCACGCCACCGTGTTTGGTGCGCTCGACGCCGTCGGCCCCGGCAAAGGCATGATCCTGATCGCCCCTCACGATCCGCTCCCGCTTTTGGCTCAGATCGAGCAGCGTCACCCAGGCCGGTTCACCACCGAGTACCTCGAGCGCGGGCCAGAAAAGTGGAAGATTCAGTTCTTGCGCCAGGCCTGAGGTTCAGCGCTGCGCCCCAGCGCGCACACCACATGCTGATGCCCGTCACTCTCACAGAGCGACGGGCATCAGCATGTCGAAAACCGGGAAACCGTAGCTTAGTGCCCCGGTTCGAGCGGCCACGCAGTGGACACGCTCGCCGCGGCGGCGTCGTTTCCGCTGCGCTGGAAGTACTCTCGCAAGCTTGTTTGCTGCTCGGCACGCCAGCGCACCTGCGCTTGGTGCAACTCGGCGGGCGACATCGCCGCCAACTCTGGGTGAGCCAAAGCGATCGCCGGAACCAACTGGACTGCCGCTCGCGCGTCAGCTTGGGCATCGTGGGCTTCAACTAAAGAAACCCCGTAGTGCTCCGCCACGATCGTCAACACACGCTTGCCTCGCCGGTAACGATCCACCTGCTTATCCAGCACCAAGGGATCAACGACGGGCGCCACCTCGCCCCCCAGACGCGACGCCAGAGTCGGCACGCCATGGCGCGCGTTTTCAGCCTCGAGGATCGTGAAGTCATAGCTCGCGTTGAAGGCAACCGCAGGAAACCCGGCGCGCATAGCCTCAGCGAGCGCCACGGTGATCTCTTCGAGCGCAACTGCGGGTGCGGCGCCTTCGGCTTGAACACGATCGTTGGTGATTCCGTGAACAGCTGTGGCGCTGGTGGGAATCTCTACGCCCGGATTGATGATCCACTGGCCGGAAACCCGTGTGGCGTCGGCGTTGATCCACTCGAGACTGGCTGTGACGATGCGGTCGGTTTGGGGGTTGACCCCTGTGGTTTCAGTGTCGAATCCCACCATGGGTGCTTCAAGCCAACTCATCAAAATCCTTCGCGTTTTGTGCCCGGATCGACGGAACCCCGAGATTTCCATCGACTGTTCTTCGATACTAGACACCTGCACTGACAACTTTCGACGCTTCACCGAGGCGCACCCAGATTAAACCTGACAAGATAACAAGTGTGACTGAACTTCACCCGGCCGATTCACACGATTTCATCGACGTTCAAGGCGCGCACGCCAACAACCTGAAACACGTCAGTCTGCGCATCCCGAAGCGCCGACTGACCGTATTCACGGGCGTGTCCGGGTCAGGAAAGAGCTCCCTCGTGTTCGGCACGATCGCGGCCGAATCACAGCGGTTGATCAACGAAACCTACAGCGCTTTCGTTCAGGGGTTCATGCCGAACGCGACGCGGCCGGACGTCGATGTGCTCGAAGGGATCACCACCGCGATCATCGTGGATCAGGAACGCATGGGCACAGATCCGCGCTCAACGGTCGGCACCGCAACGGACACAAACTCGATGCTGCGCATCTTGTTTAGTCGACTGGCCGAGCCGCATATTGGCGGCCCCCAGGCGTATTCGTTCAACGTGGCGTCCGCGAGTGGCGCAGGCTCGCTCACGATCGGCAAAGCAAACTCGATGGCCAACAAGGTCGCGTTCGAGGTGGTGGGAGGAATGTGTCCGCGGTGCGATGGTCGCGGCAAAGTTTCAGACTTCGACCACACGGCACTGTTCGATGCCAGCAAGTCACTCAACGAGGGCGCGCTCCTCATCCCCGGCTACACGATGGACGGCTGGTACGGACGCATCTATCGCGGCTCGGGGTTCTTCGATCCCGATAAACCCATTGGCACGTTCGGTAAGCGCGAACTGCACGATCTGCTCTTCAAAGAGCCCACGAAAATCAAGGTAGACGGCATTAACGTCACCTTCGAGGGCGTCATCCCGAAGATCCAAAAGTCGATGCTCAGCAAAGACCGCGAAGCCATGCAACCGCATATTCGTGCGTTCGTCGATCGTGCGATCACGTTCGACACCTGCCCCGAATGCGAAGGTACCCGTCTGGCCGAAGCCACCCGCAACTCACGAATAGCCGGTAAGAGCATCGCGGACCTGGGCGCCATGCAGATTTCCGATCTGGCCGAATGGGTCCGCTCTCTGGACGAACCTTCCGTAGCGCCCCTGCTGGGCAAACTTTCCGACACGCTGAACGCGTTCATCGAGATCGGCTTGGGTTATCTCTCTCTGGACCGACCGGCCGGAACGCTTTCGGGCGGCGAAGCTCAGCGCACGAAAATGATCCGGCACCTCGGATCAGCCTTGACTGACGTGACCTATGTTTTCGACGAGCCCACGATCGGCCTACACCCCCACGACATTCAACGGATGAACCAGTTGCTGCTGCAGCTTCGCGACAAGGGCAACACAGTTCTGGTGGTGGAGCACAAGCCAGAAACCATCGCGATTGCAGACCACGTGGTGGATCTGGGTCCGAAGGCCGGCAGCGCTGGCGGCGAGATCGTGTTCGAGGGATCGTTCGCCGAACTTGGCGCGAGCGACACGCTCACGGGGCGACATCTGCAAGACCGCGTCTCGCTCAAGCCAACCGTGCGCGAACCTACCGGCGCGATCGAGATTCGCGGGGCGAACACCAACAATCTAAAGAACCTGGACGTAGACCTGCCGTTGGGCGTGTTGTGCGTGCTGACCGGCGTGGCCGGCTCGGGCAAGAGTTCGCTGGTTCACAGCAGCCTCGCCGCCAACCCAGACGTGGTGTTGGTGGATCAGGCGCCCATCAAGGGTTCACGGCGCAGCAACCCTGCCACGTACAGCGGCTTGCTCGATCCGATTCGCAAAGCATTCGCGAAAGCGAACGGCGTCAAGCCGGGCTTGTTCAGCGCGAACTCAGCGGGCGCGTGCCCGAACTGCAACGGCGCAGGAGTCATCTACACGGATCTGGGCGTGATGGCCACAGTTGAGAACGTGTGCGAAGTGTGTGGCGGCAGACGCTTCGACGAGAGCGTTCTTGGCTATACCTTGGGCAACAAGAGCATCGCCGATGTGCTGGAGATGTCCGTTATCGATGCGCACGAACACTTTTCCGACGGCGAGGCGCGCATCCCTGCGGCGACAAAGATTCTGGGGCATCTCGTGGACGTTGGCCTCGGGTACTTGACGATCGGCCAACCCCTCACAACGTTGTCGGGTGGCGAACGCCAGCGTCTCAAACTGGCGATGCATATGTCCGACAAGGGCGGGGTATATGTGCTCGACGAGCCGACCACGGGCCTACATTTGGCTGATGTCGAGAACCTGCTGGCCTTGCTCGATCGCCTGGTCGATTCGGGCAAGTCGGTGTTCGTGATCGAACACCATCAGGCGGTGATGGCGCATGCCGATTGGATCATCGACCTCGGACCCGGCGCCGGCCACGACGGCGGGCAAGTCGTGTTCGAAGGCACCCCGGCTGATTTGGTTTCGCAAACTTCAACTCTGACCGGCAAACACCTTGCCGAGTATGTGGGAAGTTAACGCGCCGTAGCGAGCTGCTTGAGAGTTTGGCTCACATCCGCGAACTCTTCGGGTCTAGGGCGCCAAGCTCGATCCAAGAGTTTGCGCAATTGTCGCGCGCTTTTCGGATCGTTCACGCAGGCTGCTGACGTAAGGATGCCGTTGGTGAACCCGCCCACCATGAATTGGGCGCCGCCGAACGCCCCTCGGTCTATGTGACGTTCCGCACCGGCGAAATTGCCCAGCACGTCGAGGCGAACGTCGCCGCGATCTGACCAGAACCAACTGACGCCCGGGTCAGCAGGTTCGTGACCGAGGATGGTGGCGGCGGCCCGTTCGCCCGAGGCTTTCGCGGCGTCCCAGTGCCCTGCGGCTCGGTGGGGCGCGCTCGCTGCGTCCGCGCTGCAGTCCCCGATGGCCAAGATCCGCGGGTCGGAGGTTCGCTGGCGTTCGTCGACCAGTACCGCGCGGTCAACGTCCAGCCCAGCTGCTTGGGCCAAAGTGGTGTCTGGCCGAAGCCCGATCGCGAGGACCACCTGATCGGCCGCGAGCGTCTCGCCGTTAGCCAATTCGACTGTCACAGCGTGTTCCACCGCACGCACGGCAGCGACGCTTGCCGTGGTGTGACTGATGCCGAAGCCCTCGAGCCGGTCACGCAGCCACAGCCCTAAGCGCTCCCCCACGAGATGTCCCAACGGCACGGCCGCCGGATCAATCGTGGCAACGTCCACACCCATGCCGTGAGCTGAAATGGCGATCTCGGCACCGAGCAGGCCTGCTCCGATCACCAGCAATCGCGTTCCGGCTTCCAGACTCGCACGTAAGCGTTCTGCATCTTCGATCGTGCGCAAGACGTGGACCCGGCCCGAATCGTTCGACAGCAGCGAGGGTACGAGCGCGTGTCCGCCCGTGGCCAACACGATCATGTCTCCTTCGATGCGAGTGCCTCGGTGCGTCTGCACGGCCAGCACGTCGCGATCGATCGCGGTGACGTGCGCGTTGGGCAGATAGGTAATGGCGTTGTCCGCGAACCATTGCTGCGAAAAGAAGGCCAGCGATTCACGGCTGGCCGATCCGGTGAGGAACCCTTTGCTCAGTGGCGGTCGGGCGTAGGCAAACTCTCCGGCATCGATCAGGGTCACTTCGCCGACAAAACCCTGTTGTCGCAAGGCTGTTGCCGTCGTCACACCTGCGACGCCCGCACCAACAATCACTACTCGAGTCACACTGACTGCCTCGTTCCTAGGACGCCACACGCCGACCATGTTATGTACCTCCAACTTGTCACACCATGCAAGAAGGTGACGCATGACCCGAACAAAGAGGCACGATAGTTTCCAGAGAAGCACGCAGGCCAGGAACCAAGTATCTAGCGAACGAGGAGACCATCATGAACCGGGATTTCGAACCAGAAATCCAGGAACTCGCAGACCTCATGCGAGATTTCATGAACACTCAGATTCTTCCTTCGGAAGCAGCGTGGGCGACGCAAAGAGATGCACGCGGGATCAACTCGGTCTTACCCATCGTGGAGGAACTTCGACGTAAGTCTGCGCGCCGTGGACTGTGGAACTTGCTACAGCCTCAAGCCGCCGCGATCACGCAGGTGGAGTCGGCCAAAATTGCTAGGATCACGGGCTGGTCGCCGCTGTTAGCCCCTGAAACGATCAACAGCCAAGACCCCGACTACGGCAATATGAACGTGCTCAATGCGTTCGCGAACGAGGCTCAACGTGAAACGTGGCTCGAACCATTGTTTGACGGCACAACACGTTC
>JAAZCT010000215.1 GCA_012513165.1 Actinomycetales bacterium | reverse complement strand
GATCAGGGCTTGCCCCGAGGTGGGGTTCATCAGGCCCAGCAGCATGCGCAAGGTGGTGGTCTTTCCTGAGCCGTTGGGCCCGAGGAAACCCGTCACGCGGCCGGGGTTGACGGTGAAACTGAGGTCGTCAACGGCGCGTACGGATTTGAATTGTTTGGTGAGCGAGTTGATCTCGATTGTGGAATCGACGGTCACGGGTCCTCCTGTGATTGACACCACTTTCGACCCTATCGCAGACGCGCTACTGCCTCATCGATGCGTTCGTCGGTGGCTGTGAACGCCACGCGCACGTGGCGGGAACCCGCCGGGCCATAGAACTCTCCGGGCGCGACGAGGATGCCGCGTCCGGCCAACCAAGCGACTGTGTCTCGGCCCGCCTCGCCGCGAGTCGCCCACAAGTACAGCGACCCTTCAGAGTGCGAGATCTCGAATCCGGCGTTCTCGAGGGCGCGCTTCAGGCGTTTGCGGCGTTCGAGATAGCGCTCGCGCTGCGCATCCACGTGGGCGTCGTCTGCCAGGGCGGCTTCCATCGCGGCCATGATCGGGCTGGGCAGCATGAAGCCCGTGTGACGCCGTACTTGCAAGAGTTCGCCGATCAGCGCTTCGTCGCCGACGGCAAACGCGGCACGGTAGCCGGCCAAATTCGAGCGCTTCGACAGCGAATGCAGCGAGAGGATGTTGTCGAGTGAGCCGCCGTTGATGGCCGGGTCTAGTACCGAAACCGGCTCACCTTCCCACACGAACTCGAGGTAGCACTCGTCGCTGACGAGAATCGCTCCGCGCTCGCGACACCAGTCGACCCACTTGCGCACGTGCTCGGCCCCGAACACCTGGCCGTGCGGATTGGCTGGCGAGTTGATGAACACGAGTTTCGGACTGCGCGGTCCGAAACCGATCGTGGTGTCGGTGGCGAGGAACTCGGCGCCCGCCAGTTGGGCGCTCACCTCATAGGTGGGATAAGCCAACTCAGGGATACCGATCAGATCGCCAGGCCCGAAACCGAGTTGGTGCACCAGATTGGCGATCAGTTCCTTCGAACCGACCGCAGGTAATACCTGTTGAGGAGTGACGCCGGTGATCGAGAACCGACGTTCGAGCCAATCGACCACGGCTTGCCGACTCGACTCTGGCCCCCACACCGTGGGATACCCGTGCGCGTCTGCAGCGGAAGCGAGTGCGGCTTGGGCCACAGCCGGTGCTGGATCTACGGGCGTGCCGATCGAGAGGTCCACGATTCCGCCCGGGTGGGCCGCGGCGGTCGCTTTCGCGTCAGCCAACGTGTCCCACGGGAACTCGGGGAACCGCTCAGAAACGCGCACGCGTCACTCTTGGTTTTGGGGTGGGAGCACCGAGATGATCGGGTGATCGTCGTCGATGACGCCCAACTTAGCTGCGCCACCGGGCGAACCGAGCTTGTCGAAGAAGTGGACGTTCGCGTCGTAGTACTCTTTCCACTCGTCCGGAGTGTCGTCTTCGTAGAAGATCGCTTCGACCGGACATACCGGTTCACAAGCGCCACAATCGACACACTCGTCCGGGTGGATGTAGAGCATGCGGTTGCCTTCGTAAATGCAGTCAACCGGACACTCGTCGACGCAAGCTCGGTCTTTGATGTCCACACACGGTTGGGCAATCACATAAGTCACAGTTTTCTCCTTCTTCGAGTCCGATTATCCTCCTGTCGCCTACGCGTTTCCATAGGCTGTCCGCAACGTGAGAATGTGTCGGTATGGATCCTTGGCTTTTCCGGCGAATTTCTGTGCGCTACCTTTCGGCAGGACAGGCGTCCGACGTGATTGGCCGAGTGATCCACCGCACGGATTCTGAAGTTCAGCTCATGCGTCGCGAGGGACAAATCGAAATCGTTCCAGTACACGACATTATCGCGGCGCGCGAGGTGCCAGATACTGAGCGTCGACTTCGCTCACCGGCCGAGACGTCCCGAGCCATTATCGACGCCATGATCGCACGGGTTTCGGGGCCAGACTCGGGTGCGGACGATGCTGCTGGCCGAGTCTTCGTCGCCGACGTTCGCGACTGGGACTTTACTCCCTCGGTGCCGGTGACGGTTCTCGAGCAGCCTGACGCGTTATGGCTCAAATTGGAACGCGCTCACGTCCCGAACGATCCGCGAGACGCAGCGAACCGGCCCGAAACTCACCCGCTGCTGCAAACTTTTCTGCGACGCGACGATTCGGCGATCGCACGCGCCGTATTGTGCGGCGACTGGTTCACGCTCGATCGAGTGTGGCTTGCTGAGGGCGAGGCTGCCCAGAACCCGCAGGCTGATCTCTCGGCGTTGTTCATCGAAGGCGCACGTTGGGCTCAGGCCCGAGGCGCTTTCTTCGCATGGTTCGCGGTGCTGGGCGCTGACGGCACCCCGCTATTGCCGCTGGCAGATCTGGGTTTCGCCGAGCACCGTAACTAGGGCGCGACCTCAACCGCAGACGATTCGATCGCCAGCCGCATAGCGGGCGGTGACCGTTTCTTTGCGTACGACTTTGCCCCCTTGCTTGAACGTGCGATAGATGTCGATGTCGAAACCGGCTGACGGCGCCTGCGCCGAGCAACCTTTGCCCGTCACAGTGCGGGTTCCCGGTGTGCGGAAATTGCGCTTCGCGCTCTGGCCGGCGGTGATCTCGTACACCTTCGTGCCATACATTTCCACGTGCATCGTGCCTTGGCGTCCGGGCGCGCTCTTGTCTACCCACGCGCGAATCACGATGCCGGTGTCGTAGGGGTTCTTGAACCGCAGATCGAGTTTCCCGTACGCGACGGTCGCCTCGCGGCCGACTGGATAGCGACTGATGTACAACGAATGCGGGTGGTGTTCCACGTCGTCGAGGCCCGCAAAGAACGCGGCGTTGTAGGTGGTGGTAGCCACTTGGGACACTCCCCCGCCGTAGTCCATCGTGAACACGCCGCTGTTGATCATGAACCCTTTGGCGAATCCGTTGGCTGCCGTTCGTTCGCCGACGACCGTGTTGAAACTGAATGTCTCGCCTGGCTTGAGGACGTAGCCGTTGATGCGACGAGCCGCTTCGCTTTGATTGATGTTGCGGTATTCAGCGTGCGGGTAGTTGGTCTTGAAGCTACTCACGCGCTCTTTGATGCCGAGCTTTTCGGCGTCGGCCGTGGTGAAGGCCGGATCGATGAGCGTGGTCTGGACCGCCAGTTTGCGTTCGGCGCCCTGCTTGGCGAGCACGGGGATCAGGCTGCTGGAGAGCGCGATCGGATCGCTGCCTGCGCCTTGCTTGCTGGGCACGATCACCGGTTTGCCGGACTCGAACTTGAACGAGGCGTTCACAGGTTGGTTGTCACCGGTCTTCGTTGCCGCCAGCAGCGGTTTGGTGAGTTTCGCGGGATCGAGTTTCGCCGTCATCGTTCCGTCGACCGGTTCGACACTCAACGCGGGCGCCCACACCGATACCGGCAACTCCACAGCCTTGCCTGCGATCACGAGGGTCACGGGGCCTGACACCGCCGGCTTGGCGATGGCTTCGAGCGCCGCTTGGGCGTCTTGGCTGGTGACTGTGGGGCGAATCCGCTCGATCGGGAGCGTGACCGGTTTAGTGGTCATCAGATAGGCGGCCTTGACCCGGTTGAACGCTTCTGTCTGGTCTACCACCTCGCCGACTCGCGCGGCCTGCACTTCGGGCTGGCCCTTCGGGAACGTGATGCTCGGTTCTAGGACCGGCACGTCGACGTCGGCGCTCATCTCCATGATCGCGGTGCGCAACTCGGCGTTATCTGCGGTGAACACCGGAGGAAAATCTCCTCCGCCCGCGACGATTCTCCACATGGCTTTCGGATACCAACTGCGTTCGCCGCCCGCTTGAGCCACGCTCTGCGCGATATCGACCTCGAAGTTGAAACTCGTCGGCAAAAACTCGGTCTTCGTTTCTTTGTGTTGCACCACGATCGGTGCCGCGGCGCGCGTCTCTATCCCCTCGGCGAGCACCTTCGCGGCGGCTGCCGGCGTCATGGAACTGACGTCGACGTTCGCGATCGTGGTGTCTCTGGGCAGGGACCGCCCAGAGAGATACCAGCCGCCCACATATAACGCCGCAACGGCGATCACGAGGCCCGAGAGAGACCAGTATTGCCAAGGTTTCATGTACGCGTCTCCAAGATAGTTTTTTCAGATTCAGCCGATCGCACGATCGTGCCGTAGTGCGAGCGGTAGTACAGCAGGGGATCGTCTGGGGCTTCGTCTACGGCGGCCCAACGTACGCGCCCGATGATGATCGAGTGGTCGCCGCCGTCATGCGTTTCGACGGTTTCGCTTTCGAGCCACGCGAGGGCCGAGTCCAAGATCGGCAGGCCGCCGGGGCTGCGGTGGGCTGCGACGCCCTCGAATTGGTTGTCGAGTTCGCGGCCACGATTCGCGAACCAGGCCGAATCGTCGCGGCCCGATTCACTCAGGATCGATACTGCCCAACGTCCGCTCTCAGCGACGGCGTCGTGGAATCGGCTGCGACGGTCTGAGCACACCAGCACCATGGGCGGTTCGAGAGACACGGACGTGAACGCGCTGGCGGTCATGGCGTGTTCGATCCCATCAACCACGGTGCTCACAACAGTGACGCCGCTCGCGAACCGCGAGAGCGCTCCACGAAATGCTTGGTGGTCCACGTCTGTACTCATCCCCACTAGCGTACGGGTCTAGTCGCGGGGCCTCGTCCCCATCTCAGGCAATGCCGGCAAAAAGGTCGTCTTCGAAACCCGACTCGGTCAACGGGCCCTTCACGCCCTTCACCAACCGGAACGCCTCCACGCCCCACGCGAGGGCCGCGAGGTCCATCCCCATCGCGAAGAACGCGCCGTCCGGTTGAATCTGGGTGACGTGTGACTTCATGGCGGCCAGTTTGGCTTGAACTTGCTCGGGAGTGCCCGTGATCTGAGCTGCGATGTCGTCGTCTTCGGCGAACATGGGCGGCATGTTGTTGGGGTCGAACCCTTCGAGGAACTTGTCCCCTTCGGGCGCCATCTCCATGCCGGCCCGCAGGCGGCTGGCTGATTCGGCGCGCCAATACAGCTTCGGCACGTCCCACGCTTCGCCCAGATCGCGGCGGAACGATTCGGCCCCCGCGAGTGACACCGCGTAGTGGGTGACGCGGTGGGCTTGGATGTGGTCGGGGTGGCCGTAACTGCCCGACTGGTCGTCACAGATCACCACGTGTGGTTTGATCTCGCGAATCACGGCCACCAGTTCACTGGCCGCCTCGAGTAGGTCGGCGTACCAAAACGCGTTCCCGTGCAGGTTTTCTGGCAGTTGCGCGAGTCCGTCCTCGCCCCAGGACATGCCGGTGTCGCGGTATTTGCCGTCGCCGCCGAGTCGGCGATAGTCGGTGACGCCGAGGTGCGCCATCGCGTCGTCGAGTTCGCGAATCCGGTACTCGGCGAGCCTGTCTTCGCGGTGCGACGCGACATGGGCGAGGTCGTCGACCAGCACTTCACCCTCTTCACCGAGGTTGCACGTGATGAGCGTGACGTGGGCGCCTTCGGCAACGTACTTGGCCATCGTGATGCCGGTGGCGATCGATTCGTCGTCGGGGTGCGCGTGCACCAGCAGCATGCGGCGGTCTGCGAGCGGTGCGGTGTCCGAGGTGGCAGTCATACACCCAAATCTACGGGCACGCTGCCAACCGTGCGGGTGGGTATCTGGGTGCGAATGGGAGAAGATGGGACCATGACCGATTCTTACCCCCGTCTTGCCGCCCGCACGCTGCGCTTCACGCTGGGCAATCCGCGCAATATCGCCGTCAGCGAGGACGGCCGGTTCGTGCGGTTCGTGCGCACGCCGGACGGGTTCACGCGCACGGGCCACCTGTGGGAACTGGACACCCAAACCGGGCAAGAGCGCCTGTTGGTCGACCCGAGCGCCCTGCTCGACGGCGACGAGACGTTGAGCGAGGCCGAGCAAGCGCGGCGCGAACGATCGCGCGAGGGCGCGGCCGGCCTCACCTCGTGGGCGAGCGACGCGACCGGCTTGCGCGGCTGTTTCGCGTTGTCTGGTCGGCTGTTCGTGATCGAGTTCGCGAGCGGCGCGATCCTCGAAGTGCCGGCCAGCGGAGGGGTGATCGACCCGCGACTCAACCCGCAGGGCACCGCCATCGCCTACGCGACCGCTGACGGCGAGTTCCGGGTGGTGGGCCTCGACGCGACCGCACTCCGGTTTGAGTTGCTCCCAGAAACGCATACCCAAGCGTGGGGGCAAGCCGAGTTCATCGCGGCCGAAGAGATGGATCGCCATCGCGGGTTCTGGTGGTCTCCGACCGGCAACGCGATCCTCGTGCAGCACACCGACGAGGCGCCCGTGCCGGTCTGGCACATCGCAGATCCGGCGCATCCGGACCGCCCTGCCCGCGCCCAGCGTTATCCCGCAGCCGGCTCGGACAACTCGAGCGTCACGCTGTGGCACGTGGATCTGGTGAGCGGCGACCGCACGCTGGTCGAGTGGGATCGCGCAGAGTTCGAGTATCTGGCGCGCGTTTCCTGGCCGAAGGGCCACCAGCCGGTGCTGCAGGTGCTCAACCGGAAACAGACCCGCAGCCTCGTGCTCGCGGTCGATCCGGTGACCGGCGGCACTCACCCGCTGCGCGAGATCACCGACCCGCAATGGGTCGAGTTGAGTTCGGCTCCGACTCTCGATCCGGCGGGCCGGCTCGTCACGTGCGAAGACCTCGAAGATCGGCGCCGCATCGTGGTGGACGGTCATCCGATCAGCAGCACCGACTGGCAGGTGCGCTCGGTCATCGACTGTTTCGACGACGCGGTGCTCGCGACCGCTTCGGACGCCTCGCGCGATGTGCAGGTGGTGTACTTCGGCCACGACGGAACTCACATAGCCTTGACTACCGGCGCTGGCGTTCACAGCGCGATCGTCGCGGGTGCCACCACCGTGATCGTGCGTTCCACGCTCGATGAAGTCGCCCCCGAATATCACGTTCACCTCGCGGACGGCAGCACCTTGTCGATCGAGTCGCGCGCGGCCGAACCGCCGTTCCTCCCGCAGGTGCGGATGGTCGATCTGGGCGAAAGAGAGCTCGCGGCCGCCGTGTTGTTCCCGCGTGTTCACGTGCCCGGTTCGCGCAAACTCCCCTTGCTGATGGACCCGTACGGCGGGCCGCACGCGCAACGGGTGCTGTCTTCGGCGCGCATGTTCATGGAGTCGCAGTGGCTCGCAGATCAGGGTTTTTGTGTGGTGGTGGCCGACGGCCGCGGCACTCCGGGCCGGGGCCACGCGTGGGAGCGGGCGGTGCACCACGAGTTCGCTTCGGTCACGCTTCAGGATCAGGTGGAGGCGGTCGAGGCAGGCGCCCAGCTTTTCCCCGAGGACGTTGACGGCTCGCGCGTGGGGAACACGGGCTGGTCGTATGGCGGCTACCTCGCGGCGCTGGCGGTCTTGGATCGGCCGGACG
>JAAZCT010000214.1 GCA_012513165.1 Actinomycetales bacterium | reverse complement strand
TCTACATCAACAGCCCCGGAGGCTCGTTCACTGCGCTCACCGCGATCTACGACACGATGCGCTACATCAAGCCAGACGTGCAAACGTTCTGCCTCGGACAGGCCGCATCGGCTGCTGCCGTTTTGCTCGCGGCCGGCACGAAGGGCAAGCGCTACGCCCTGCCAAACAGCCGTATCCTAATCCACCAGCCTTATACCGAAGGCACTGGCGGGCAGATCTCCGACTTGGAAATCCAAGCCAACGAGATCATCCGGATGCGTACCTTGCTGGAAACGATGGTTGCTGAAGCTTCAGGCAAGACGCCTGAAGAAGTCAGTCGTGACGTTGAACGCGACAAGATCTTGACTGCTGCTGACGCTGTTGAATACGGCATCATCGATGAAGTTCTAGACACGCTAAAGCCAACAGTTTGAGCTTGAGTGCGGCACTCGACACGGGTGCCGCACTTAGGCAAAGCAAGAAGATTCGAGCCGAACAGACTATCGTGGATGAGATCCTCGACACACGGTGTGAAGGAATATCAACATGGCACGTATTGGTGAAACAGCAGATCTGTTGAAGTGCTCTTTCTGCGGAAAGAGTCAGAAGCAGGTCAAAAAGTTGATCGCTGGCCCCGGCGTTTATATCTGCGATGAGTGCATCGAACTGTGTAACGAGATCATCGAAGAAGAGTTGGCTGAAGGCGCGGAGTTCAGTCTCGGCGAACTTCCGAAACCGGCTGAAATCTTTGCCTTCCTAGACAACTACGTGGTTGGCCAAGAAGGCGCTAAGCGGTCTCGTGCTGTGGCTGTCTACAACCACTACAAGCGCGTTCAGGCCCACGCCGCCGGTAATTATTCTAAAGACGAAAACGTCGAATTGGCGAAGTCGAATATTCTCATGGTCGGTCCCACTGGTTGTGGCAAGACATACTTGGCTCAAACACTTGCGCGCATGTTGAACGTGCCGTTTGCGATCGCGGACGCGACAGCTTTGACTGAAGCTGGCTATGTCGGTGAAGACGTCGAAAACATTTTGCTCAAGCTGTTGCAGGCCGCTGACTTCGATGTGAAGAAGGCCGAAACCGGCATCATCTACATCGACGAGATCGACAAGATCTCCCGCAAGAGTGAAAACCCGTCTATCACGCGCGATGTATCCGGCGAAGGCGTCCAGCAGGCGTTGCTCAAGATCCTGGAAGGCGCGGTCGCTTCGGTGCCGCCTCAGGGCGGTCGCAAGCATCCGCATCAAGACTTTATCCAGATCGACACCACCAACGTGTTGTTTATCGTGGGTGGCGCGTTCGCTGGTCTCGAGCAGATCATCGAACAACGTAGCGGTCGCAAGACGCTCGGCTTCAACTCGGATCTTGCACCGGCGATGACCGCCGAACAGTCTGCTCAGCAACTGTCCAAGGTGGTTCCCACTGATTTGGTCAAGTTCGGTTTGATTCCCGAGTTCATTGGTCGACTTCCAGTGATCGCGGCCGTCAACAAGTTAGACAAGCCGGCCTTGGTGTCGATCTTGACAGAGCCCAAGAACGCGCTGACCAAGCAGTACGCACGCCTCTTCGAACTAGATAACGTGGAGCTCGAGTTCACACATGACGCGTGCGAAGAAATGGCAGACCTTGCGCTTGAACGCGACACGGGCGCCCGGGGCCTGCGGTCGATCGTTGAAGACGCCCTCCAAGACATCATGTACGACATCCCGAGCCGCGACGATGTGGCCAAAGTTATCGTGACCGCCGAGGCAGTTCGTAACCTCCAGCCGCCAACCGTCTTGACACAAGACGAAGTCAATAAGAAAGCTAGCTAGCCGGGGGTAACGTGGGGGCATGACTTTCGATGTGACCCTCTTCGGCGCGACTGGCTTTACCGGATCTCTCACGGCCGAGTACCTAGCTAGAAACTTGCCATTCGGCGCGAGTTGGGCGGTCGCTGGACGCGATGCAGACAAGCTGGAAGCTCTCGTCGACAGCCTCGAGGCAGCCGGCGGCGTCAAGCCCTCAATCGTGATCGCGGACGTGTCACGTTGGCCCACAGTGAAGGCTATGGCCGACAACACGCGCGTGCTTATCAGTACGGTCGGCCCCTACTTGCAATACGGCGAACCCGTCGTCAAAGCGGCCGCCATCGCGGGTATCAATTACGTAGACCTCACGGGTGAGCCGCAGTTCGTGGATGAAATGTGGCTCAAGTACCACGAAGTCGCGAAAGCATCCGGCGCTCGACTCGTGCACGCGTGCGGCTTCGATTCGATTCCCTACGACTTAGGTGTGCTGCACACGGTCCGTCAACTACCACAAAAAACGCCCATCACGATTCGCGGCTACATCCGCAGTCAGGCTGCGTTCTCTGGTGGCACCTACGCTTCCGCGTTGAACCAAATGAGCAATCTTGGCGGCGCGAAGAAGGCCGCGAAAGCTCGCCGGAAGATGGAGCAGCGCCCGAAAGACCGCAAGGGTCGTGGCGGAGGCAGCATCGGTGCGGCAGCTGAACCGCTGCAAGGTTGGGGTGCGCCGTTGCCGACGATCGACCCTCAGATCGTGCTTCGCTCGGCGCGCGCACTCGACAGTTACGGGCCGAACTTCAGCTACGAGCACTATGCGCATTTCCACAAGCGCCGGACGCTCGCCGCCGCGGTTCCGATGCTGGCGGCAGTAGCGGCTGGTTCTCAACTCGGCCCGGTCCGCAAGATGTTGGGCTCCATGCGCGCACCCGGCGACGGCCCTAGCGAAGCGCAGCGAGCCAAGTCGTGGTTCGAACTGTCGCTCGTTGCCGAGGCCGGCGACGTGCGCCTGCTCACCGTGGTGAAAGGTGGAGATCCGGGCTACACCGAGACCTCGAAAATGCTGGCCGAGTCGGCGATGTGTTTAGCCTTCGACAAGCTTCCGAAAACTTCGGGGCAACTGACGACTGCAATGGCGATGGGTCCGGCACTGATCACTCGCCTACAGCATGCTGGCATCGACTTCTCCACCCGAGAACTCGACTAGCCGACCCTGATCCATCACGGCCACCACATCGGCGTTGGCCGTTGCGCCTAGGCGGTGTGTGATCTCGACGATCGTCATCTGCCCGGCCAAAGCAGTTAACGCAGTGCGGATCTGGGCTTCCAGTTCCGTGTTGAGGTTCGCGGTGAACTCATCCAAAATCAACACACGCGGACGCATCAGCAGCGCGCGAGCCAAACACAAGCGCTGCACTTGGCCGCCGGAAAGCGCCGAACCGTTTTGACCCGCATGTGTGCCCAGGCCCTCGGGCATTGCGCGCACCTCGTCGGCAAGACCGGCAACCTCGAGGGAGTCCCAGAGTTCTTGTTCGCTAGTATCCGGTGCGCCGAGCCGCAGGTTCTCGGCAAGTGTTGTGGCTAATAGTTGGTTCTTTTGTGACACGGCCACTACGTTGCGACGCAGCGAATCGAGCGTGAAGTCTGAGACCGGTCGGCCGTTGAGGGTCACAGTCCCGAGCCGCGGATCGTCGTAGCGTTGTAACAGTTGAACCAGTGTGGACTTGCCAGAACCGGACCGGCCCACAACGACCGCGTGGCCGCCGGCGGGAACCTCGATGCTGACACCCCAGAGCGTGTCGGCGAGCAGGTCTCCGTCCGCGTCCTGGTAGGCGTAACTGACTCGCTCGAACGCGACTGCGGGCGCCGATTCGAGCGTCAACTCGACTGGCCCGTCACTTACTCGTTCGGGTGCGTTGCTGATGTCCCACAGTCGGCGGGCGGCCGCCAGAGAATGGTCGAGGTAGCCAACGGAATCTTCGATGCCGCGCGGTCCTTCGAACACTCGAATCGTGGCGGCTGCTAGGGCCGCGATCGCCACGAGCGAGATCGTGTTCGACAAGCCCAGCCACACCACCGAGGGGGCGGCGATGAGCGAGAGAGCCACGTTCGCGCCGCGTCGGAACGCCGCGAAATCACGGGGGGTTCGCGCCAAACGATAGACCTCGTCGCCGAGCTGGTCTGCCTGGGCGAGCCGTTCGACTTCGCGACCATAGCCGACTACTTCGTTCACGCCGAAGACCGAGTCGGTGACGTGATGCCCCAGGTCTCGTCTGGCGGCCAGAGTGGCTTGGGTTTGACGCAACGATCGCTTCATGCCGACGTACGGCACCACCAGCAACGAGAGCGCTAAGCACACGCCCGCGATCCAGACCACGTCCCAACCAACCTGAATGCCAGCCACGATCAGAGCCAGTGGGCCCACGATGTAGGCGGAAACCACGGGCGCGAAGGTGTGGGCGTACACCACCTCGATACGGTCGACGTCGCGCGTGAGGCTCGTGAGCACGTCCCCGGACCGCGAGTGCGTCGCAATCGCAGGGGCTTTCGGCCACAGCTTCGCGTATACGTAGGTGCGCAAGAGTTCGAGTGCCTTGAACGCGACGTAGTGTCCGGTGAACTGTTCTAGGTAGTAGAACGCTGCTTTCGCGAGGGCCGTCGCGACCAATGCCAAGCCGATCGCTCCGACGTTATCGCCAACCGTGATCAGATGGACGACGCCTCCGGCCGCGAGCCCGAACAAGACCAGGTCCAAGATCAGGTTCGCGATGCGGCAAACCAGCGACACGAGTAGCGGTGGGTGTACTGGTTTCGTGATGGACAGCAGCCAGCGCACGAGTTGGGGAGTGGTGGGGTTCATTTCGCGTGCTCCATCTGGACTAGGCGTCCGTCCGTCAGTTCATAGACCGAGTCGGCGATTCGTAGCAGCGAGGCTCGATGGGTGATCATCACGATCGTCCAGTCGCGTCCGAGAGCAGCGACAGCGTCGATGATGCGCGACTCGGACTCAATATCGACTTGGCTGGTGGGTTCGTCGAGCAACAGGATCTTGCGACCAGAAAGGAACGCTCGCGCCAGCGAGATCCGTTGCGCTTGACCGCCCGAAATCAGAGCGGCACCTTCCCCGAGGTGGGTGTCGAGTCCGTGCCGCATCCGTGCGATCTCGTCGGCCACGTTCGCGTTCGTGAGCGCCTCCC
>JAAZCT010000213.1 GCA_012513165.1 Actinomycetales bacterium | reverse complement strand
TCTACATCAGGCCACGCAATATCGCTGAACACCATCTCGGCGTAGGCCGCCTGCCAAGGCAGGAAGTTGCTGGTGCGCTGCTCGCCGGACGTGCGCCACAACAAGTCAACATCAGGCATATCGGGTTCATCGAGATAGCGCGCGAACGTAGCCTCCGAAACTCGGTTCGGATTTACTTTGCCCGCGATCGCGTCGCGAGCCAACGCCGCGGCCGCGTCAGCGATCTCGGCGCGCCCGCCGTAGTTCACGCACATCGTGAGCGTGAACCTCGTGTTGCGCTTGGTTAGCTCTTCGGCAGCTTCGAGTTCCCTGATCACGCTGCCCCACAAGCGTGGCTTGCGTCCCGACCAGCGGATTCGCACCCCCAGATCGTTCATTTGATCGCGGCGCCGACGAATCACATCGCGGTTGAAGCCCATCAGGAAGCGCACTTCCTCTGGTGAGCGCTTCCAGTTTTCCGTCGAGAAGGCGTACGCGGTGACGGCTTTGACCCCGATCTCTAGCGCGCCCTCCACCACATCGAATAGGGCTGCTTCACCCATCTTGTGACCTTCAACGCGCGGCAGACCTCGCTCTTTGGCCCAGCGCCCGTTGCCGTCCATGATGATGGCCACATGCCCTGGGATCAGATCCGCAGGAATAGCGGGCGGTTGCAGGTTCTCAGTCATCCACGATCCACATGTACTAAGGAGCGCAGTCCGCGCTCGAGGTGCCAGGACAGGTACGCAGCGACAATACCGCCTGCGGCGTTCCGACTGCGCTCATCGCTGCGCTCGACTGCTTCCCAATCCCCCGCGAGCAGCGCGCCCAGCAGCGCGATCGTGGCCTCGCCGGGCACCGAAACCCCGGGCACTCGACAGTCGTCGCACAACAGTCCACCCGACGCGACATGGAAATAACGGCAGGTTCCATCGCTTCCACAGCGCGCGCAGCCGTCGAAACTCGGCGCGTAGCCCGCGATCGCTAATGCCCGCAGTTGGTACGAGTCCATCAGCACCGACGGCACTTGGCGGCGTTCCGTGAGCGCCGCGAGCGCCCCCACCAACAGTTGGTATTGCTGGACGGATGGCTCTTCGGTGTCCGCCATGATCCGTTCGGCAGTTTCGAGCATCGCGGTGCCAGCCGTGTAAGCGGCATAGTCCGAGCCGAGATCGCGCGTGAACGCGTGCACCGTTTCTACTTGGGTGATGATGTCGAGGGTGCGGCCGATCGCGCACTGGAACTCCACGTGCATGAACGGCTCGAGCCGTGCCCCAAAGCGGGACGAAGTTTTGCGCACGCCTTTGCCCACCGCGCGGATCACGCCCCGGCCGCGCGTCAGGATCGTGACGATGCGGTCTGCTTCACCCAGTTTTTGGGTGCGCAGCACAACGCCGACGTCACGATAAGTAGTCACTAGACCAGTGTGCCCTGACCGGCCGACAAAACATCAAGTTGCAACGACCTCTGGCACAGATTTTCACTCTGTGCGAAACTTCTCAGGTACGAGCCCCTTAATGCTCTTGTTGGCTCCAATCAGTTGGCAGCCACCTCGAACGGAGTCTCTGGATGAAACCCCTAGCCATGGTCGGGAGTCTCTGCACAACTTTGGCCCTCACGCTGGCTGCCTTTCAACCCGCGCACGGAAGCGGCCCCGAAACCGGGATTCAATCGATTGAAGAGCCCGTCTCAGGTCAGGACGCCGTCGAGCGACTCGGATCGGACCTTCCGGAACTTGCGGACGAGCACGACCTCAGCGCCCGCGAAT
>JAAZCT010000025.1 GCA_012513165.1 Actinomycetales bacterium | reverse complement strand
CTTCTTCGTCGATTCGGTGCAGCAACGCCGGATGGGGATCAAGGATTCCACCGAATTGGCCATGCAAGACTGGTTCGGCAGCGCACAATTCGACCGCGACGAAGACATCTGGGCACGCAAATGGGCTGAGGCCTACGTCAACTTCGCATCCGGCGAAAAGCAGGCCTACCTCAAAGACCGCGGACACCAAGTCTTCCCCGTGGTGGGTTGGGCCGAACGCGGCGGCAGCTTCGCCACCGGACACGGCAACTCCGTACCCCGATTCCACATCACCTGGGGCACCGGTCCAGCCTTGGTCGAGTTGTTTGCTCGCCCGGTGCAGGAAGCCGCAGCCAAGGGGCTGCTGACGTTCGCGTTCCGGCACCAAGTGGACGAACTGATCGTCGGAGGCGGCGCGGTTGTGGGAGTCCGCGGCAGCGTGCTCGAACCGACTGACCTGCCACGGGCGGCCCCGACCTCGCGGAACGTTGTGGGCGATTTCGAACTCCGCGCTCAAGCTGTTGTCGTTACCAGCGGCGGCATCGGCGGCAACCACGACTTGGTTCGTTCGGTTTGGCCCGAGCGCCTCGGCACTCCCCCGAAACACATGATTTCCGGGGTACCGGCTCACGTCGACGGGCGCATGCTCGACATCGCCGAAAGCGCGGGGGCTAGCCACACCAACCGCGACCGCATGTGGCATTACGTCGAAGGCATCAAAGGTTTCGAACCCATCTGGCCGAAACACGGTATCCGGATTTTGCCCGGGCCTTCGTCGCTCTGGCTCGATGCGACCGGCAAGCGCCTGCCTGCTCCCGCCCTGCCAGGCTTCGACACGCTTTCGACCTTGAAGATCCTGCGCGAGCGCGGCTATGACCACATTTGGTTCGTATTGACCCAAGCCATCATCGAGAAAGAGTTCGCACTCTCGGGTCAAGAACAAAACCCCGACCTCACGGGCAAGAGCGTGCGCGAACTGCTCAAGCAGCGCCTCGCCAAGGGAGCAACCGGCCCGGTTGAAGCGTTCAAGGAACACGGCGAAGACTTCGTCGTCGCAGAGACCATCGAAGAACTCGTTGCCAAGATGAACGAGGTTGGCGGCGGAGATCTGCTCAATGTGGACGAGGTGCGCCGCGAAGTTGAAGCCCGCGACCGCGAACTCGACAACGACTTCACGAAAGACATTCAGGTCATGGCAATGCGCCAAACTCGCGCCTACAAGGGCGACAAGTTGGTGCGGGTCGCTCGCCCGCACAAGATCCTTGACCCTAATAAGGGTCCGCTGATTGCTGTGCGCCTGCACACCTTGACTCGCAAATCGCTCGGCGGCCTACAGACCAACCTCGACTCCCAAGTGCTCAAGGCTGACGGGACACCGTTCGCTGGTTTGTATGCGGGCGGCGAAGTGGCTGGCTTCGGTGGCGGTGGCGTGCACGGATACAACTCGCTCGAGGGCACCTTCCTGGGCGGTTGCATCTTCAGCGGCAGGGCGGCAGGACGGGCGCTCGCACGCGATCTGTGACCCCCTCGTGAGTAGCCGGAGCCCCTCGGCCTATTCTCGCGGCATGCTTCGAATCGCCACAGTCAACGTCAATGGAGTTCGCGCCGCCTTTCGCAAAGGTATGGGCGAATGGCTCGAGAAACGCGATCTAGATGTGGTGACGCTGCAAGAGGTTCGCGCACCAGACGAGATCGTGCACGAGTTGCTTGCCGAGACCGGATACCACGTGGCGCACACGGAGGCTGCTGCCAAAGGCCGTGCCGGGGTTGCTGTCTTGAGCCGGATCGAACCTGATGCGATACGAATTGGCAACGGCGACGACTACTTCGACGATGCCGGCCGTTGGATCGAGACCGATCTCGCTTTACCCAACGGAGACACGTTGACTGTGGTTTCGGTCTACGTGCATTCGGGCGAAGTCGGCACCCCGCGCCAAGACGACAAGTATCGGTTCCTCGATCAGATGAGCGTCAGACTCGCTGAACTGTCCTCGACCCGAAACCACGCGGTAGTCACGGGGGATTTGAACGTGGGGCACACCGAACTCGACATCAAGAACTGGAAAGGCAACATCAAGAAGGCCGGATTCCTGCCAGAAGAGCGCGCCTACTTCGATCGATTCTTTGGTGAACTCGGCTGGGTCGATGTGCATCGGAAGCTGGTCGGCGACGTTCCTGGACCGTACACCTGGTGGTCGATGCGCGGCCAAGCTTTCGACAACGATGCCGGATGGCGGATCGACTATCAGATGGCAACACCTGTACTTGCTGAGTCTGCACGTGAGGCCGTCGTAGATCGCGCGTTGAGTTACGACACTCGCTGGTCGGACCACGCTCCACTCGTGATCGACTACGAAATCTAAGAACTCACCCGGCGCTAATAACTCCCGTAGTTTCAGCCTCAAAACGCCGTTTCCCCAGGTGAGTATCCTTCGTGCAGATAAAAAACACGCCCGATTTGTGTGCCTCCGGCCCCGAACTGGGACGCGTGCTCTAGGCTTGAGTTAGTTGCACGACGTTAGACCAATAGATTGTGGTTCCCTTTTGGGGGTTTCTCTTCTCGCGGTTAGATGTACGTCGCGACCGCTGTCCGTGAAACTCGCGGACGGCTCTCGCTGAGAAATATGAGGAGAACACCATGGCAACCGGAACCGTCAAGTGGTTCAACGCCGACAAAGGCTTTGGATTTATCGCACCAGATGATGGCAGCGAAGACGTTTTTGCCCACTTCAGCGCTATCCAGTCCTCTGGATACCGCAGCCTGGCCGAAAACCAGAAGGTTGAATTCGACATTGAGCAGGGACAAAAGGGCCTTCAGGCCGCTAACATCCGTCCTATCTGATGTTGTGAGACCTTTCTAGGTCACTTAACCAACAAAGAGGCCCTCACCGTTTTGGTGGGGGCCTCTTTGGGTCTCCTCTTGCGTCTGGTGTCCCCAGTGGCAGGATGGTTGAGACGCAATCCCCTCTCGGGAATAGTCAGCACACCGAACTCGTTGCACCAAGTGATCACCATTGAGAGGTTCACATGAGCGCCATCAACTTGACCGAAGCCACCTTCGAAGAAACCATCAACTCCGAAGGCATTTTGCTGATCGACTGGTGGGCCGAATGGTGCGGGCCTTGCAAACAGTTCGCGCCGATCTTCGAGTCCGCGGCTGAGAAGCACCAAGACATCACGTTTGCCAAGATTGATACCGAAGCCGAACAGAACCTTGCCGGCGCGGTCGGAATCACCTCGATCCCCACGTTGATGGCCTTCCGTGACGGGATCTTGCTCTACGCGCAACCTGGCGCTTTACCTGCCGAAGCTCTCGACCAAATCATCGAACAGGTCCAAGCCCTCGATATGGACAAGGTGCGAGCAGAGGTAGCGGCCGAAGAAACTCAAGCCGAAGGCTGATTCTTAACCAATACCTGCAAGTGCAGCAGCGGTAAACGCCTCTAACGTGAATGTTTCGGGGTACCGTGGCCGTCGGCCGAACCGAATCGCCACCATCTTTTCCGATGGAACGATCGCCATGATCTGGCTACCCCACCCCAGCGCCCAGACGGTGTCTGCTGGCACAGACGGGGCGAGACGGCCCGATCTCGAACCCCCGTCATGATCTGAACCGACAGCTACTCCGCCATCGAGGATGCTGCCTTCACGGTTGGTCCACCACAAGTAGCCGTACGCCGAATTTAACGTGCTCGATGGGCTCACAGCTTCGGCGAGGAACGTCGCTGGAACTACGGCGCGCCCTTCGGCCACGCCTTGGCCAATCACAAGTTGACCAAGAGCACCGAGTTGATCAGCAGTCGCTGTGATTCCGGCGTAGGCCAAAGGGTTTCCGGACTCGTCGCGCTGCCAGCCGACCGGCCCGAGATTCAAAGGTGTGAAGAGCCGCTCCTGAGCAAACTCGACGAGATCGCCGGTGGCGGCGGTGAGCACGGGTTCAAGTATTTGGGCTGCGATGTTGTCGTAGTGCCACTGAGCGCCTGGCGTAGCGGCTTGACCTAAGTCAATAGCGTAAGCAGTCTGGTCGTTCGCGATCGAGATCATTTCATCGTCAAGACTGGCCGTGGATTCACGCCCTGACGTCATGCTCAATAACTCGCGGATTGTCACCTCTTGGGAGGCAGATTCACGCCATTGGGGCACGAACCGCGCAACTGGATCCTCTAAGGCGAGTAGCCCCTCGGCCTCAGCAATGCCCACCAACAGCGACACCACAGACTTCGTGATGGAGTACACCCGCCACGGGCGATCCACTGCTGCATTCAGGTTCTGGTGCACGAGTTCCCCGTCGACAAACACTTTGGTCGTCACCGATTGGTGTGCGTCGACAAGCGTGTTCAGGTCACGAAAACTCACAACAAAAGCCCTCCTCAAAACACCGCTAAGCGCAAGACATGACTGCGTCACTCGACGCTACACGGTTACTCACATGCCTGCGGGAGGTGGAGTCGGATACCAGAGTTTGTGCGCATGAGAGACAATAGAAGGATGGCTACGACACGTGAACTGCAGATTGCATTGCGGCACGAGGTCACCTTTGAACCGCGCGACTCCCCCGAGAATTCGCGGTTCGTCTTCCACGCTCCGCACGGCCCGATCGAAGCCACAGCACTTGAAGCGGTCGGCCCGTTAAGTCAAGGTATCCGCGCCATGACCGTCCACGCTTCAACCAGGATGTGGGCCACTCCTGCGATCCTCGCGCTGAGGCTCATGGCGAGCGGCAACCTCGCGGAGCCAAGTCCTTCAGACATGAACCAGATTCTCGAATCTGCCCGAAAACTTGCCGCCACTCCTGCCGAAGGCCAGCGACTCGCTCGCGATTTCTTGGCCTCACTTACCGTCGAAGCACCCGCTGCTGCAACCACTCCACAGCGCAAATCTCAACCAGTACCACTCGCGCCTAAAGTGCGCGAACCGCAGACATTCTCGTACCGGCTCCTCATAGATTTCGTCGAGGACGACTCCGACCATGTCGCGTCACTTAGCCTGCTCGTGAACGCGGTTGATGCCACGCGCGCCGAAACACCAGCGTTCGAACTACTTCGCCAAGAGAACCATCACTTTGGCTCAGCTGCGGGACCGGCCCTGCGCACCATGCTGGCTCGCTTTTCCGACGCTTGGCCGCCTGCACACGAACTGTTGACCGCCGAAACGATCCACGTCTCCTTGGCCGAACTTGAAGCTCTCACGGCTTCGGCGCTGCGAACGAGTTTGCTAGCGAACCGCATTTCGGTGGTTTTCCCCGACGATCTCTACCGTCCGCTCGCTGTCACGCCCGTCATTCGGCGGCGGGAGCCGAGCGCGGGCGCGTTCCAGCCCTTCGACCCGGACCGCCCACGCGCATTTGGGCCCGAAAACCTCTTTACCTTCGACTGGCGAGTCACCGTTGATGGGCAACGCCTCACCGACGAAGAGTTAGAAGCCATCCGCACCAGCATGAGCGGGCTTGTCCGGCTGAACTCCGGCTGGGTCATGACGAATGCTGAAACTCAAGGCCTTCTCACTAACGAGGACCAGCGCACGCTCGATCCGATAACGGCCCTACGCGCGAGCGTCACCGGCACGCTCAATATCGATGGGCGTTCACTTGCCATTTCCACCGAGGGATGGCTGGACGAGATTCGCCACAAGCTCACGACGGTCGATCGCGATCTAGTCGCTCGAGTGCAGCCCGAAGCGCTCAACGGTACGTTGCGCGACTACCAGCGGCAAGGGCTGACGTGGCTGTCCCAGTTGGCTGAACTGGGCCTTGGTGGCATCTTGGCTGACGATATGGGCTTGGGCAAGACGATCACTCTCATCTCGCTCTATCTACATCTGGATGCTTCAGCACCAACGCTGGTGGTGTGTCCTGCGTCCATGATGTCGACCTGGGAACGCGAGGTTGCCACGTTTGCCCCGTCGGTTCCAGTGCATCGGTTCCACGGACCCAAACGCCACCTGACCGACGTCAAAGAAGGCATCGTCGTCACCACATATGCCACCTTGCGATCGAGCATGGCCACGCTCGGGGAGGTCGGCTGGGCGATGGTGGTGGCTGACGAGGCTCAAAACGTCAAGAACCCCCGCAGCGCCGCTGCCAAGGCCCTTCGCGCCCTCAGTACGGACATCCGCATGGCTCTCACGGGAACTCCGGTCGAGAACCATCTGGGCGAGCTCTGGGCGATTTTGGATTGGACCACGCCTGGGTTGCTGGGATCTGCTGAGGGGTTCCGTCGCGACTGGGCACGACCGATCGAACACGACCACGATGCTGATCGGGCCGTTGAACTTGCCCAGCTGATTCGACCGTTCGTGTTGCGCCGACGCAAACACGACCCCGGCATCGCCCCGGAGTTGCCCGAGAAGATCGAAACGGACCACCTTGTTCCGCTCACGAAAGAACAAATCGCGCTATACGACGCGGTGGTCACCGCAACCATGGATCAGATCGCCCAGGCAACCGGCATTCAGCGGCGCGGGTTGATCATTCGGCTCATTACGATGCTCAAACAAATCTGCAATCATCCGGCGCAGTATCTGCGCGAAGAATCGCCCGTTTTGGCCAAACGTTCAGGCAAGCTACAACTTCTTGAGGAACTCGTCGAGGAAATCGTCGATGAAGGCCAGTCCGTCTTGATCTTCACCCAGTACGCACAAATGGGAGGACTTTTAGGTGAACGCTTGGCGCAACTCGGGGTGGACTACCGGTTCCTGCACGGTGGCACGACCGTAACTCAGCGCGATGTGATGATGCGAGACTTCCAAGAGGCGAAGTTCCCCGTCTTCGTACTTTCACTCAAGGCCGCCGGCACTGGCCTGAATCTCACGCAGGCAGAACACGTGATCCACTTCGATCGCTGGTGGAATCCTGCGGTCGAAGATCAGGCCACTGACCGCGCACACCGCATCGGCCAACAACGCAAGGTTCAGGTTCATCGATTCATGTCAGAGGGGACCGTCGAGGAAGCCATCGCGGAGTTGATGGAGAACAAGCGTGCCGTTGCCGATGCAGTCGTCAACAGTTCCGAACTGCAGTTCACTGAACTCGACGATGAGCAGTTGGCATCAATCGTCGCCTTACGTCGGCGTTAGCGCCACGCATTTCGGCCTCCACACGGCAAAATTTACCGACTAGCCGCGAAGCGATTCGTCGCCAAACTAGAACCACGGCGTCGCGAAACGCTGATCACGGCGCCCAAGTCCATGCCGAGGTCCTCGCGGATACGCTCCATGCCGCCAATCTCGCCAACGCCAGACGGATCGAGGCTCACCGCGTGCAACATGCGGGGACCGTCTTCGTCGTGAAGCTTCCATTGAGATCCCGGACGAAGGCTCATGCTGGCCGGATAGACGACGGCAACATCGAGCGAACCGAGACGCTTGCCAGCCGCGACGACTGCGGCCGCCAACTCGTCGAAGTTATCGTCGGTGTATTCATCTGGTGAAATCCGAATGGCAACGACTTCGTTTCCGACCTGCACCACGGCATCGGCGACGGCCTCTTCGCGCACACGAGATGAGCGGAAGGACGCTACCGACCGTTGTTCGCGATATGACGTTCCACCAGCAGCCTTCGCTGCGTTTTCGATCACCATATTGACGAACTCTAAGAACATCGTTTCGGTATTCCACAAGAAAGCGCGACCCGGGGCACCTGGACGCGCCGAGGTGCCACCTTGAGGACACATCGCGAGCAAACGCGCGACATCGAGCGCATCTTGCAAGAAGCCAAATTGCGGCGTCAATTGCATGCCGTCTAGCACGGCCGGACCAGGAAGTTCTCGGCCGGCTTCGGGGAAGAGCTCCTTATAGTTGAGCAACTCCGACTGAAGCCACTCTTCCTTGACTGCGCCGGACAGCTCGCCACATGCCCATTTCAACGCCGCAGCCACGGGATGGTTTGCAACGAAGTCTGAGTATCGACAATCAACCACGTAGGGATCAATCACTCGACGCCAAGCTTTAGCCGGATCGATCTGTCCACGAATGGACGAGCTTCGGCCGGACCCTTCCACGTAGTTTCGTGGTACGCCTTCGCCGACGGCTCGGCCCATCGCTTCAGCGAGAATGAGGCCCAGCAGGCCCGGTAGGTTCGCGTGGCGGGTAGCGCGGTCTGCGATCGGCGACCATTCTAGGCGCTTAATTGCAGTCAACATGGTCAACATCGACATCCGCCAGCCCGGATCGTGACGTAGCACGTGAGGCAAGACCTCGATTGTTGAATCACCCAGCGGAATGTATCCGGCCACATAGCGAACCGATACCGTGCGGTTCACCGGATCGATGTCGAACGGTTCACCAGGCAGAGCCAACCGGTTAACGAGTTCAGTAGAGCGCATTGCCAGTTCAGCAAGGTCGGCGTCAGTGCCTTCGAAACGTTGCGCTGGACCATTTTCTACCAGCGTGATGTCGTTAATCATCCGCGCACCAAAAAGTCAATCGTCTCTGCTGTGTTCAGTTCGGACATCCCCATCAACGGCAGCACGTTGATGGCTCGTCCGGTGAGAGTCCGCAGACGGAACGGATAGGACGTTGGCGCACTATGCGAGTTCACTCGCAGCAGGTCTGCCAACTGGTCTGGACGTGCGCCGAATCGATCTCGCAACTGCGGCCAGACGTCGTGGTCCCAAATGCGTTGCAGGTCTGCCCACGTTTTGATATTCCAGAAGTACAAGTGACCAAGTTCGTAGTCTTGGCCGAGACGCTCAGTAATCTGATCATTCAAATACACCAGCAAAGCAACCGAAGCGATTTGCGGGGTCCAACTCTCGACATCGACTTGCGGAGATTCCATCATCTCGCCTACCGCAAGCAAGCTCACGCCGAGTTGTTCAGCAAGGAACTCCACGTCCGCGTATGCATCGATGCGTTCGAAACGACGCCCAATGGCCGAATCCAGCGGCGCAACCGCGCGGTCAACTGAGTTCATCGTGGCCAGAATATTCAGTTCATGTGGGAAGTGCCACGGCAACTCGAGCATCGTGGAATCGCCGGACAGCATCCAAATCGGTTCGGTCAGGAAGTCGCCCGTTGTACTCCGTTGCACTTTAGGCAAATTCACCGGAATAGCCGACGGATTGGTTTCACCTGGTTTGCCGCTGCGGTAGTTGGTGTCCATGAACGTCATGAAGTCACCCAAAATCTTGGGGACATTGCCTCGGTTGATTTCGTCGATCACGAGCAGGGCAGAACCGCGACCTTGGCGTTCTAATTGAACAGCGAGATCCAAAAGCCGACCGGCAAATGGAGCCAGTCGAATACCTTCGCCCGTGGGCCGTAGGCCGATGATGAAATCCTCGTAGCCGTAGTCCTGGTGGAAGGTCACCCAATCGGTCAGAACGGGCGGCGCCAACGGAGACTCTTCGAAACCAGAGGTAAACGGGCGTTCGGTACGGTTGGGATCGAACTCGATCGACTCGCCACCGGACCATTCTTTGTCCAGCATTTGTCGCACTTGGGCGACTGCGTGAGGCTTGCCGGTTCCCGGTGGGCCGTACACGAGTACGCTCTTGCGATCTTGGAATGCCATCAAGATCTTTCGCGCCAAGGGCGTGAGTTGAGCGACTGAGCCGGTCCCTACTTTGATGACGCCGGAACCTACCCCGTCGTACAACGGGCGTAGTGCATCTGGCCAGTTCACCGGCAGGTGCCGGCCATAGGTGGTTCCGGTGAAAAATACGCCGTCTTGAGTGCGAACCACGTAGATATGAATGCCACCGACGACTTCAAGAATGCGTTTCGCATCATCGACGCTGCTGGGAACCTCGGTGTTTTTGGGCCAACCAAAATCTGGAGTCCACCCGGGGTGGCGCATGTTGCGATCGTCGTTGCGGTTCTGATTCGCCACTTCGAAGGTGCCATGGCGCTTGTGACACTTGAACTGGATTGGCGCTTGAAGATTGGAGTTGCCGATGACACGAGCGTCCAGGGTGACGTCGGTCCAGCGATCTGCGGGGAGGTTCGCACCGTAACCGAAAAACTCGAGGAGTTCAGGTACTCGAGTGATTTCAAAGTTCGATTTGCCCTTGAGCCCCATCCGTGGGAGCTTCTCCATGTTGTAAAAGTCTTCCGGGCTGATTTCGTGCCACCAGATGCGATCTACTCTCACGCTGTTCCCCTTAAGTTAAGTACTTCGAGGATGCTACCGGGCAATTGCGTGTTCACAAATTGCGTTGGAACCACCTGCAACATGCTCATCACCACCCTCTGCATTTACTCTCACCGCGAGATTTGTACCTGAAAAATCGTTATGCCACATATGCAACATGATTAACCTATCGGCACTGACGGCCTCGATGAATCGTCAATTTGGACCATTCCTCTAGTCCCCAGCAGGACCACGAAGCCCGCCCTATGGTCAACTACCGCTCTTCTGAGTTGGGTGCGCCCGGTCCAAGCGCCGCGCAAGATCCAGATGCACCCGTTCCATGGCCGACTCATCAAGGTCACCCTTGCGCTTAAGCAAGCGGATCAGACCACGAAGTGTCACGACGTCTACGCCGTCGACGCTTAAAGGCGAGAACACAAAGCGATGCTTCACCAAGCAATACAGTGCGGTCATATTCGCTTCAGGAACCGGACCGGTTTCGAGGGCCGCCACCAGCGCATCACAGTTGTCACTCATCTTGCGCGCAAACCGCGGCTTAAGAACGCCGTCTACCACGAGGTCAAGACCATCACTATTAGCTTTGATTTTGGATTTCGGAAACAGCAGCGGATCGATCAAGTACACGCCAGAAGGCACGATGACCACTAACGGAATCGGACGAGTGTGGCCCCAAGGTTGACGTTCAATCAGCAAAAGTGCCTTGTCGCCGCAGGCTTGAGTGATGGCTTCAGTCACAAGATCGAGTGCTTCAACTTCAGGCGCAAGCTCGGGCTCGTCCGAGACCTCACTGATATCGCCCGAGACGATGCGCAATGAGGGTCGCGCCTGGTTGTCGCTCAACATGTGTCGTTTGCCCTTCATACCTGTGAGACTGAGGTAACTTCACGTTATGACGTGATTCTTCCCACATTTCCCATGGGAAACAATCATCACCTCGTGCCATCTGGCTACCCGCCGCTAACCATGCTGGATCGACCTTAGGTACTACGTCGGCCAAATTGCGCAAGAACCGCTAGCGCAGCGGAATGACCCGGCCCGCCATGCACGCCGCCGCCGGGATGCGCTGAGGCCGAGCCCAGAAAGAGACCGCGGACTCCTGTGGCTGGGCCTGCTCCCCCAAGGTTCGGCCGGAAGAATACTTGGTTTCGCAACCGTTGTGTCCCGCCACCGATCGCGCCGTTGACTAAGTTCGCGTTGAGTTGTTCCAGTTCTTTGGGCCCTAGAACCCGGCGCGCGAGAACTCGATCTGAGAAGCCAGGCGCTTGCTCTTCGAGGCGTTGTTGAAGTCGATCGGCGAAGCGCTCGCAATCGCTCGAGTCCCATCGTCCCCGAAGTTGTGCCCCATCGTCGGAACGAAACGCCTGCGGGATCCGCGTGTACGCCCCTACTGCTTCGGTTCCGCTTGGCGAACGTGTCGCGTCGGTTGTTGTCATTTGGCCGGCCACAATAAACGGCCTCAATGGCACCCGCCCTGCACGAATCGCGGTGAGGTTTTGTGTCATCTGGGCGCGACTATCAGCGATGTGCAGAGTGCCTGGTGCTGCCGCGGGCTCATGACGCCAAGGGATCGGTCCGGAAAGCGCCCAGTCAACCCGAAAAGTCCCCGGGTCCCATTCGAAACGAGTCATCGCGCGAGCGATATGAGGCTTTACCGCGCTTGGGTCGAGCAACTGCTGGTACAAGGCTGGTGCCGATACGCAGGCCACCACGGCGTCTGCTGCGCAGCGTTCACCGGAAGCCAGAACGACTCCGGTGGTTACCCCCGCACGCGATTCGATCCGCGTAACCTCGCTCGATACGCGGGTTTCGCCGCCCCGAGACCTCAAGCGAGCAGCGAGCGCATCCGTCAGTCCCTGTGCGCCACCTCGCGGGACAACGAATCCCGTTTGATGGCCCAGCATCGTCAAGACGATCGCCATCAGTCCCGAACCCGGCAACCGATTAGACATATCGCTATGCGCCGCATTTCCGGCCAACAAGGTTGGGTATGCAGGCCCCGAGAACTGGCGAACCAACATGTCTAACGGAAGTGCCAGCGACCCGAGGAAACCGCGATGTCGTGACGAACGAAGCAAGCGGCCGGTGGCCTTCGTAGGCGGGAAAGGCGAAACCAAGGATCGAACGATGTCGTCCCCAACCGCCTGCCAATGCTCCCACATACGCACCAGCACCTCTCCGTCTCCAGAACTCAACGTGTCCAACCCTGCCGCGGTCTCGTTCACGTCTTCGTGCTGCAGAAACCAGCCGTCACGGACGTGTGGGTGCCCCAGAACTGCGGGGGCTTTCGTGCGCACCAGACCGTAGTCGGGCAAATCCAACGCCGCAAGGATCGGCGAGGCCGCAGCAAGCGGATGAAAAGTGCTCGCTAGGTCGTGCACAAAGTCAGGATGCACACCCCGATCACTCGAAACCGCTCCGCCCAGATGCGCTTGAGCCTCGAGCACCAGTACGTCGTGGCCAGCATCGGCTAAGTAGTTGGCCGCGACCAAACCGTTCGGACCCGAACCGACAACGACGACGTTAGCGATGGGATTGCTCCTCAGAGAACTCGAGTGTTTTGGCCAAAGGAGTCTCCTTCACGAACCACAGCGCAATGAGCGAAATAACGAGCAACGGGATCAAACCTAAAAAGACCGGCATCAAGGCTTCATTGTAAGACTGAGCGATAACGTCGCGCACGCCTTCGGGCAAGGAATCGAGTAGTTCAGGTCGCAGTGCGTTGCTATCAAAATTTGAGCCTCCTGCCTTCGGCAGACTCGATTCGAGCGAGTTCAACAAACGAGTCGTGAAGATGCTGCCGACGACTGCGGAGCCCAACGTGGCCCCCACCTGTCGAAAATAGTTGTTCGCGGCGGTGGCGGTTCCCACGAGCGCGTGCGGGAACGAGTTCTGAACGATCAGCGTCATGACTTGGAAGCCACAGCCGATGCCGATTCCGAAAATTGCGAGATACAATTCGACAAGTGGCCTCGGAGATTCGACCTCGAGCGTCGACAGCAAGAACAATCCGAGCATCATGATGACCGATCCCGCGATCGGGTACAGGCGGTAACGGCCCGTTCTGCTGATCACGATGCCGGTGCCGACGACCGTCAACAGCATGCCACCCATCATCGAAATCATCATCAAGCCTGCTCCAGTCGCGCTCACACCCATCGACATTTGCAAATACGTGGGCATGTAGCTGATCGACCCGAACATGGCGATGCCCAAGACGATCGCACCGATCGTGGTGACGCTGAAGTTTCGATCGGCAAACAGGCTCATCGGAATGATCGGCTGTGTCGCCTTACGCTCGACCAAAACAAACGCGACTGCACCCAATAAGGCTGCAGCAGCCAATCCAATGATTTGCGGACTAAGCCACTCGTACTGGTGGCCGCCCCAGGTCGAGACAAGCACGACGGCAGTCGTTGTCGATGCAAGCAACGCCATACCCAGGTAGTCCTGAGTGGACTTGACCTTCGCGCGAACCGGGCTGTGCAGCAAAAATGCAGTGACGACAAAAGAAATAATGCCCAATGGCACGTTGATCCAAAAAGCCCAACGCCAGCCGGGACCTTCGGTGAACCAGCCGCCGAGCAGCGGACCCACCACGGAAGAAAACGCAAAAGCCCCCGCGAGATAACCCATGTACTTGCCGCGCTCCCGCAGTGGCACCACATCGGCGATCGCGGCTTGAGACAGCACCATCAATCCGCCGCCACCAAGGCCTTGGACCACCCGTGCACAAATCAGAACAGGCATGCTCCAAGCCACTGCGCCCAAAAGAGATCCAGCGGTGAAGACAAAAACCGCTGCCAACAAGACGATTTTCCGCCCGAACTGATCGCTCAGGCGACCCAGAATCGGCATCATGACGGTCGATGCCAAAAGATAGGCAGTGATAACCCACATAATGTGATCGGCACCGTCGAGTGCTCCCACAATCGTCGGCAGCGCCGTTGAGAGAACCGTCTGGCTTAGCGAGGCCAACAACATCACCAACATGAGCGCCGCAACGATCAACAAGACCGTCCGCTTATCCGGAGCGGCCTGGTTGCGATCAGACTGGCTTGGCTGAGGCTGTTTGGTCATAGCGACTTGTCGACGGTCGAAACCACAATCTGAATGGAATCTTTGAGAGCCTTTTCAGGGTTCTCCGCGAGTAGTTGTGGGTCTCGACGCCAGCTAAAGGCCAGAACACTGAAAGCTACCATCACCAACACCTGCGCTTCGTCGCGGTCAGTAGGCATCCCTTGAGCACCCAACCAAAGTTCCTCAGCATCCAATACGAGTTCGTCCAACACGAGATCCCGTGCCTTCAGAACCGTGTCAGTCATTCGGGTGTTGAGTTCCGGATACTTCTTTACGAGATCCAACCGATAACGCTGATCTGAAGATTTTCCCAACGCCGTAGCGACAACCGAAACGGTGAGCAGGCATACCCGTAGCAGCGGCGGCTGGCGCGTGGCCTTCAAGAAGGCTTCAAGGTGCTTCGGGCGCAACTCGGGTCGGCCAATACCTAGTATGGCATCTTCCTTGGTGGCGAAATAGTTGAAGAACGTGCGAGAAGAAACACCTACCGATTCAGCAATCTTGGCGGTGTTGACGTTCTCGGGCCCGGATTTCAAGCAGTCTTCAGCCGCCGCATAATGAATGTCAAGCCACGTTTGTTTGAGGCGTGCGGCACGTAATCCCGGTTCTTCTTGCATTCATGCAGTTTATGCAGTTCTGCAAAAATCATCAATTAGTGGGTGCGTTCTTTCGGAATTCACGCATCGCTCGAGCCACTGAACTATGCGAGACGTTAACCAATTGCACAATCTCTTCGTATGACATCCCAGATTCAATCGCCGAAGCCAGTTCGGCTGACCAATCGCGCCGAGTTTTTGCGACGCGTTCCTCGTGTTCAGCGACTTCTCTGTCGTATTGCGCGCGCGCCCCGATGAGACGGTCTGTCACTGAATCGTCGTACTTCGGCCGGTGCCGGTATGCCATAACAGCAGATTAACGCGGATTGCCAAACTCCACACCCGCACGCGATGATGAGGCCTACCGTTCGTGACTAAACCCTGCACGTCAACCGCCCTCGGGCGCACAATGAACCATGACAACTCGTTCTTGGTGGGGCTGGGGAAATGTTGAACACCGCGTGGTTGGGGCCGAACGCGACAAACTACTGTCACGGGTCGCCCAGTTTCTAGACAACACCGAACTCGTTGAACATACGGCTCCGAATCCCCACGATCTGAAGATTGAGCCACCCCGCATTAGTCCCCCGCCTTTGTTGAGACACCTAGCCTCAACCAGCGTTGCGGACCGCGCCGGGCACGCGCATGGAAAGGCCTATCGAGATGTCATTCGGAATCTGCGCGGTCACGTGAAATCCTCACCGGATCTCGTGATGCGACCTGAGAACGAGTCGGACATTGTCGCGGTGCTCGATTGGTGTGCAGACCGCTCGATCACGGTGATCCCCTACGGTGGCGGCAGTTCCGTCGTAGGCGGAGTCGAGGCCAGATTCGATGACAATCGTCCAGTCCTCAGCCTTGATATGGAGCGCTTGAATCGTGTCATCGAACTAGACCGCACAAGCAGAGCCGCCCGCATCCAAGGGGGCGCGCTCGGCCCAGAACTAGAAAACCAACTTCGCGATCACGGGCTCACGCTGCGCCATTTTCCTCAATCCTTCGAGTTCTCTACCCTTGGCGGATGGCTCGCCACTCGCGCTGGCGGCCACTACGCCATGGGCGGTACTCATATCGACGACTTCGTCGAATCAATGCGGGTCGTGACGCCAGTCGGTGTCACTGAATCGCGCCGGTTACCCGGGTCGGGCGCGGGACCATCACATGATCGAATGTTCCTCGGTTCCGAAGGGACGCTCGGAATCATTACCGAAGCCTGGATGCGACTACAAGACCGACCCCAGTTTCGGGCCGGGTGCTCCGTCGGGTTTGCCGACTTCATGGAAGCGGGCCAAGCTGTGCGAGCAATCTCGCAGTCCGGGCTGAACCCTAGTAACTGTCGCCTCCTCGATCCGATGGAAGCCTTTATCAACGCTGGCAGCACTTCTGCTGGCGGCGTGTTGGTGTTGGGGTTCGAATCAGCCGACCACCCACAAGACGAGAAGCTTCGTCGCGCTCTGGAGATCTGTCGAGATTTCGGCGGAACTACGACGCATGATTCTGCTCAAGAGCAAACTGCGTCAGCAGATACGTGGAAGTCTTCTTTCCTGCGCATGCCGTATCAACGAGATGTCTTGGCGGCACATTCAATGATTGTGGAAACATTCGAGACTGCCTGCACGTGGGACAGGTGGCCGGCGCTATACCAAGCGGTCAGCGCCGCGGCCTATCAAGCCATGGCTGACCTGAAAATCACGGGGGTGCTCACGTGCCGGTTCACTCACGTGTATCCCGATGGCCCGGCACCCTACTTCGGGATATACGCAGCAGGACATTGGGATGAAGCGCTTGGCCAATGGGATCACATCAAGGCCGCCGTAAGTGCCTCGCTCATCACCCATAGCGGAACGATCACTCATCACCACGCAGTTGGGCGTGACCACCGGCCCGGCTATGACCTGCAGCGCACAGACCTTTTTGCAGACTCGTTACGTGCGGTCAAGTCGACGCTCGACCCCAAAGGAATTCTCAACCCTGGCGTGCTGTTCGACGCATAGGTTTAGCCACCGTCATATGCCTGTGCGGGCCGCTCCCCCAAAGGGGAACTGCCCGCACAGTTGGGTGAAACGACTTTCAGCTGCAACCGCTGGTGGATCCGCAACCTTCACATACGTGACAGGAACCCGATGGGCGCATCTTTGTGCCGCAGGTCATGCACAGTGGGCTGTCGATTGCGCCGCCAGTGATCTCTTCAAGGAGTTCCGCGGAGGTTTGGGCGTTCCCAACGACCGGGCGCTCAGTTTGGATGGCGACAGCTACTGCTTCGATGTCACCTTCAGCTTCGGCCTGGATCTCAGGAATTTCGATCAGTTCAGCAGCCGTGGAACCGTCTCCGAAATTCGGTTCGTAGGAACCGGTATCGAGATAGCGCTGACGTTCTTCGGCCGAGTAAATGCCGAGCGCCGACCGAGTGTCGAAATCAATGTAGTCAAGCGACAAACGGCGGAAAACATAGTCCATGATCGACTGCGCCATCCGAACATCTGAATCGTCTGTCATGCCAGCGGGTTCGAACTTGAGGTTCGTGAACTTGCTAACGAACGTCTCGAGTGGAACACCGTATTGCAGACCGATTGACACCGCGATGCTGAACGCATCCATGACACCAGCCAGGGTCGATCCCTGCTTGCCAAGCTTCAGGAAGATCTCGCCTAGAGTTCCATCGTCGTGCGCGCCGGAGGTCATGTAACCCTCGGCTCCGCCCACACTGAAACTGGTGGTAATCGAGGCGCGCGACTTCGGCAAGCGGCGCCGAATGGGCTTCTCAACGATCTTTTCTACAACCTGGACTGCTTCGTCAGCCTTAGCAGCTTCGGGCTTTGCCTTCGCATCCGAAAGCGGTTGACCCACCTTGCAGTTGTCGCGGTAGACGGCCAAAGCCTTGAGACCGACCTTCCAACCTTGGTAATAGACCTCGGCAATTTCCTCAACGGTAGCCGTTTCTGGCATGTTGACTGTCTTGCTGATCGCGCCTGAAAGGAACGGCTGGCAAGCCGCCATCATCCGAACGTGGCCCATCGGTTTGATGGCACGTTCACCCACAGCACAATCGAAGATGTCGTAGTGTTCCGGGCGCAAACCAGGAGCATCAACAACGTGGCCGTGAGTCGAGATGAAATCAACAACGGCTTCGATGGTCTCGTTTGCGTATCCGAGCTTCTCAAGGGCAAACGGAATCGTCTGGTTAACGACCTGCAGCGATCCGCCGCCGACGAGTTTCTTGAACTTAACCAACGAGAAGTCTGGTTCGACGCCAGTGGTGTCGCAGTCCATCATGAAGCCAATGGTTCCGGTAGGCGCCAGAACTGAAGCTTGCGAGTTGCGCCAGCCGTTCTTTTCGCCGATCTTGAGGTTGGCGGCCCATTCCTTCGAAGCCGCCTTTTGGACAGCAATATCGATGCTGTGCTTTGTACGAATTTCATCGTTGGCCGCCTGATGCTTGCGCATGATGCGCTTGTGGCCGTCAACATTGGCTGCGTAACCGTCATAAGGGCCAACGATGCCCGCTAGTTCAGCGCTGCGGCGGTACGAGGCGCCCGTCATGAGCGAGGTGATGCCACCTGCAAGTGCACGACCAGCATCTGAGTCATAGGCCAGTCCAGAAGCCATCAGCAAGGCGCCCAAGTTGGCAAAACCAATTCCGAGTTGACGGAAGCGGCGCGTGGTGTCGCCGATTGGCTCCGTTGGGAAGTCAGCAAAACAAATGCTGATGTCCATCGCCGTAATGATCAGTTCGACACTCTTGACGAACGTCTCGACATCGAACGAGCCATCGTCCTTGAGGTACTTGAGGAGGTTCAGGCTCGCAAGGTTGCAGCTCGAATTATCGAGGTGCATATACTCCGAACATGGGTTCGACGCCGTGATGCGGCCCGATTCAGGAGTCGTGTGCCAATCGTTGATGGTCGAGTCGTATTGAATACCTGGATCTGCGCAAGCCCAAGCGGCATGCGCGATCTTGCCCCAGAGTTCTTGTGCGTCGATCTTCTCAATCGATTCGCCCGTGGTGCGCGAACGCAAATCGAAGTCGGTCTTGTTTTCGACAGCCTCCATAAACTCGTCCGAGACTCGAACCGAGTTGTTCGCGTTTTGGTACTGGACGCTCGTAATGTCCAAACCGCCGAGGTCCATATCAAACCCTGCGTCCCGCAGAACGCGAATTTTCTCTTCTTCGCGCTCTTTGGTTTCAACGAACTCGACGATGTCGGGGTGATCAATATCCAAGACAACCATCTTGGCCGCACGGCGCGTTGCGCCACCGGACTTGATCGTGCCTGCCGACGCG
>JAAZCT010000212.1 GCA_012513165.1 Actinomycetales bacterium | reverse complement strand
CTTCGGCGATCAGGAGACCACCGCCAGATCCGCCTTCTGGTCCGAGATCGATGATCCAGTCGGCAGACTTGATCACATCGAGGTTGTGTTCGATAACCAAAACTGTGTTACCGGTGTCAACGAGACGTTGCAGCACGATCAGCAGTTTCCGTGTGTCTTCGAAATGCAGTCCCGTTGTTGGTTCATCGAGGACGTACAGTGTGCGACCAGTGGAGCGCCTTTGGAGTTCGGTGGCGAGCTTGACGCGCTGAGCTTCTCCCCCAGAGAGCGTTGGCGCGCTTTGACCGAGCCTGATGTATCCAAGACCCACATCCATCAACGTCTTCAGATGCCGGTTGATGGCTGGAATCGCCTCGAAGAACTCGGCTGCCTCGCTGATCGGCATGTCCAGCACTTCCGCAATCGTGCGGCCCTTGTAGTGAACTTCGAGGGTTTCACGGTTGTAGCGCGCTCCGGCACAAACTTCGCACGGAACATAGACGTCCGGTAAGAAGTTCATCTCGATCTTGATCGTGCCGTCACCCTTACATGCCTCGCACCGTCCGCCTTTCACATTGAAGGAGAACCGTCCAGGTAAATAGCCGCGCATGTTTGCTTCGGGAGTGGCCGCGAAGAGTTTGCGAACGTGGTCGAAAACGCCCGTGTAGGTGGCTGGATTCGAGCGGGGAGTCCGACCGATCGGTGATTGGTCGACATGTATCACTTTGTCGAGTTGATCGACGCCATCGATCCGCTGGTGGCGTCCTGGAATGGCGCGCGCTCTTTGGATGGTTCGCGCTAGAGAGGTATGCAGTATGTCGTTGACCAGGGTGGACTTGCCCGAGCCCGACACACCCGTGATTGCCACCAGCAGCCCTAGCGGGAAGGTGACATCAATGTGTTGGAGGTTGTTCTCGTAGGCATCGCGCACGACGAGCGTGCGTTCTGGATTGAACGGTCGGCGCTGTTCAGGGGTCGGAATCCGTTCGGCGCCGGTCAGATAGCGACCGGTGATGGATTCCTTCGAGGCAAAGAGTTCCTCAACCGGGCCAGAAACGATGACCTCGCCACCGTGCTCCCCTGCGCCCGGGCCGATGTCCACCACCCAGTCGGCAACACGGATCGTGTCTTCATCGTGTTCGACCACGATGAGCGTGTTGCCCAAATCGCGCAGCCGAACCAATGTCTCGATCAGGCGATGGTTGTCGCGTTGATGCAAGCCGATCGATGGCTCGTCGAGCACATACAACACCCCGACTAGGCCTGCCCCAATCTGAGTAGCCAAGCGGATACGTTGTGCCTCGCCGCCTGATAGAGATCCCGCAGCGCGATTGAGTGACAAGTAGTCCAAACCGACATCGAGTAAGAAGCGCAGACGCTCGGCGATCTCTTTGAGCACTCGCTCACCGATCTGGCGTTCGCGATAGTTCATCTCGAGGTGCTCAAGAAACTCTGCCGTCTCGCGAATAGAGAGTGCGCAGAGTTCGGCGATGTTGAGTTCGCCGCGGCCTGTGGCTGTCAGCGTGACACTTAAGATCTCGGGCTTGAGACGTGAACCGCCGCAACTGCCGCAGGGGATCTGCCGCATGAATCCTTCAAGTCGTTCGCGCCCGGTCTCTGATTCTGATTCTTCGTGACGTCGCTTGACGTATCCGAGGGCGCCTTCAAAGTTCGCCCAGTAAGAGCGTTCCCGGCCGTGTCGGTTCTTATACGTGACGTGAACCTTGCTGGCTTGCCCGTCCAGAATGATGCTCTGGACATCGGACGCTAGTTCTCCGAATGGGGTATCAACAGAGAATCCAACTTCTGCGCCTAAAGCCTCGAGTACCCGAAGGTAATAGTCGGACATGTGGCCATGCGACCAAACGCTGACGGCTCCTTCGCGTAACGACTTGGTCGGATCGGGGATCAGTAGTTCAGGATCGACTTCCAACTTCGTCCCGAGCCCGTGGCACTCTTCGCAAGCCCCGAACGGCGCGTTGAACGAAAACGCCCGCGGTTCGAGGTCATCTACGGCCAAGGGATGCTCATTTGGGCAGGCTAGTTTTTCGGAAAATCGCCGCAACCGGGCGGAAT
>JAAZCT010000211.1 GCA_012513165.1 Actinomycetales bacterium | reverse complement strand
CTTTTCGGCTTCGTCTGGAAAGAACATGGTGAAGCCGATGAGTCCGAGCCCAAGCGTCACGAAAAGTATCCCGACGATGGTCAGGACATTGCCGGATCGCTTCTTTTCGCTCATGGTCTCGTTTCGGAGTGAGGCATCACTGGCTGAGGCCTAGATGCGCGTGTTGGTCGTCTCTCATCATAGACGGTGCGTGTTTGCAATCGATCACATTTGGGCTACTCGCGTCCCAACTCGGAAACGCTCAGGATTCTGCTGCACCGCCATGACGATTCGTAAATCGTCCCCCAGCAAACAATGCCCACACCACGAACACGGGCTGGAACAAGAGCCGAATGAAGCGTTTTTTATCGGTATCGAGCCCGAACGCGTTGGTGCCTTTGCGGTATTGATCCAGGTTGCCGATGAACACGGCCGTGAGGAACGCAACCAAGATGGTGCTCATCGAGCGACGTTTCGATGGGAGCGCAATGAACGCGGCGCCAAGCCCGATCTCGACGACGCCCGAGCCCACAACGGTGGCGTCCTTGTCGATTGGAAACTCATCGGGAACTAACTTCTGGAACTCGCGCCGGAATACCGTGAGGTGTAGCACTCCTGCACCGATCATGGTCGCGCCGAAAGCGATGCGGGCAATGTTTTGAGCTTGAGACATGATCTTCGGCTTTCTCTAGACGAGCGTGGGATACGCCTTTTCGATCCTACGTGGCGCACGGCCGAGACCGAGTGGCTGGAAGCCTGGCTGGGGCGCGTGGTGTTTTAGTTCACGCGGGTCTAGACGGGAAACTGAATATCAAGCATAGTTCGCAGTATGAGTTTTGCTCGCGGACCACTCAAGCGCTGTCCGCTTCAGGTTCCTGCGGTTTCGGAGGCGATCTGAATGGCGAACCGAACGCCGATCACTGGTCGGAACTTCCTGATCGTGGGCGCCTCCTCTGGGATCGCCGCCGAAGCAGCCATTGTCCTGGGACGCCAAGGCAACACGATCGGTTTGGTTGCTCGGCGCGCAGACAAACTCCAAGACGTGGCTGACGCGGTGACGCGAGCCGGCGGGACTGCGAGGATCTGGACTGCGGACGCCACGGACGCTAGCGCGATCGCGACGGTGATCACCGAGGCTGCCCGAGAGTTCGGGCGGCTCGATGTGGTGTGGGCGAACGCGGGCCAAGGGCCTGACTTGCCGATGGAGTCAGCGACGACGGCTGATATGGCCGACATGATCAGCGTCAACTACGACGTACTCGTGAATGTGCTGGTCCCGGCGATTGCACAGTTTCGTCAGCAAGGCGGCGGGCATTTCGTCCACACGAACTCGCTCGCTTCGCAGTTCGGAGTCCCGCGTCAAGGCCCATACGGGGCGGCGAAGATCGCCGGGCGGTTGTTGATCGACGCGGCTCGCACCGAACTCGCTCCAGCAGGCTTGCGGTTCACGTCCCTCTATCCAGGTTTCGTGGGTGGTTGTGATGTTGGTACGTTTGCGTGCCCGCGGGTCGGAGGAACCCGCGCTGTCACATCAAGACTCCCCCGAGCATGCCGCTCGCCTCGCCGCAGGAGTTCCGCCCGAGATGCTG
>JAAZCT010000210.1 GCA_012513165.1 Actinomycetales bacterium | reverse complement strand
TCTTCTTGGAAGATGCGCATCGAGTTGTTTCCTTCAAACACGGTGGGCTGGATGTAGTAGCCGCCAGCGAGGTCTCCTTCGAGTTCCAGCTTGCCGCCGCCGGTCAACACCTTGGCGCCTTCTGCCTTGCCGATGTCGATATACGAGAGGATCTTTTCGCACTGATCGTTCGAGGCCTGCGCGCCCATCATGGTGGTGTCGTCGAGCGGGTTGCCTTGCTTGATCGCGTTGACTCGTTCGAGGGCGTCGGGCACGAACTGGTCGTACATGCTGCGTTGCACGAGTGCGCGGCTTGGGCAGGTACACACTTCGCCCTGGTTGAACGCAAACATCGTGAAACCTTCGAGCGCTTTGTCATAGAAGGCGTCCCGTTCTGCGGCAACCGAGTCGAAGAACACGTTCGGGCTCTTGCCGCCGAGTTCCAGCGTGACGGGGATGATGTTCTCGCTCGCGTACTGCATGATCAGTCGGCCCGTGGTGGTTTCACCGGTGAAGGCGATCTTCGCGATCCGCGGGTTCGAAGCGAGCGGCTTGCCGGCTTCCACACCGAAGCCGTTGACGATGTTGACGACACCGGCAGGCAACAGGTCGCCGATGATTTCGAACAGTTTCAGGATCGACCACGGCGTTTGCTCGGCGGGCTTGAGCACGACTGCGTTGCCGGCAGCTAATGCAGGTGCGAGCTTCCACACAGCCATCAGGATCGGGAAGTTCCACGGGATGATTTGGCCAACAACGCCGAGCGGCTCATGGAAGTGATAGGCGTAGGTTTCAGCGTCAATTTCAGAGATTCCGCCTTCTTGGGCGCGGATGCACCCGGCGAAGTAGCGGAAGTGGTCGATCGCGAGCGGGATGTCGGCGTTGATTGTTTCGCGTACTGCTTTGCCGTTGTCCCACGTTTCAGCGATGGCGATCGCCGTGAGGTGCTCTTCCATCCGGTCGGCGATCTTGTTCAGCACGTTGGCGCGTTCGGCCGGCGACGCTTTGCCCCAGGCTGGGGCTGCGGCGTGGGCGGCGTCGAGTGCGGCTTCGATGTCTTCGGCGGTGCCGCGGGCGATCTCGGTGAAGACCTGGCCGTTGACGGGCGACACATTCTCGAAGTAATTCCCTTTGACGGGGGCGACCCAGCCGCCACCGATGTAGTGCTCGTAACGACTCTTGACCTCGATCGGCGAATCTGCTGATCCGGGAGGTGAATATACGGTCATGGTGCTGCTCCTTCAACGCGGTGATGTGGCCTGACTACGCCTCGATGTGATGCGTATCACACACGTTATGACTTGGAACGTTGCAACAAGGTTGCGTCAGCTGAACTCTCGGTCCAGACGCGCGATTTGCCCGTTGATCAGTGGCAAAAGCGGTGAGGCAGGGCTCGCGCATTCTCGCTGCGCCAACCACATTTCGTAGTCGTCTTGGCCCCACGAGGATCTCGTCCAGGCCGACATGAGGTCCGGTTCCCGGCTGGCGAACAGCGCGGCTCGCAGCGATTCGTGCAGACCGTCGCGCAAACGCACAATGCCCGGGCCGGTGGATCTGGGCAACAGCGGCCCGAGGTATCGCTGCATCGCGCCGCGCAGGTCACCCGATGCGAGCCGCCCCTCCACATCGAGCCAGTCACCGCTCACGCTCGCATCGAGCCGGTAGGGGCGCGAGCGTAAGAGTTCGTCGCCCAACAGATCACGCAGTCGTTTGAGTTCGGCCCGCAAGGTGGCGGGAGCGGGGTCTTCCTCGTAAAGCAACACCATCATCTCGTCGCCCGAGAGTCCGCGCGGCGCTGCAGCCAAAAGCAACACGATCTCGCTGTGCCTCGGCGAGAGTCGGAACTTGGCTTGGCGGCCGCGGCCGTCCGAGATCGAGATGAGCGACTCTCTGCGGCCCAACGATTCGAGGCTGACTTGCATGCCAATACCGGCAGCTGGAGCGACTTCAGGTGGCAGTTCACGCGCTAGTTCCGCTTCGGCCAATCGGGCGGCGGCCCGCACGAGCGCGAGCGTTTGCGGCACCACGATCTCGTCTCCGCCGGTGATGTCGAGGACGCCGAGCAGTCGCGAGGACCCGGGCTCGTGAATCGGAATCGCGGCGCAACTCCAGTCCTTCACCGATTGGCGAAAGTGTTCGGAACGGACCACGCTGATGGGCTTGTCGAGCCGCAGCGCGAGACCCGGTGCGCTGGTTCCCGCGAACCCTTCGCCCCAGTTGCTTCCTTCGACGAAACCCATTCGGTCGGCTTTGCGCAGCGTCTCTGAGGTGCCGCACACCCACAACAGTTGGCCGGCTTCGTCGGATACCGCCATGAGTGCGTTGCAGTCGCGGGCCGCTTGGCCGAGCACGTCGTCGAGCAGTGGGAATACGCGCGCGAGCGGGTGGGCGGCGCGGTGTTCGCGCAGGGTGGAGGTATCGAGGGTGATCGGGGCCTCGACGTCCTCTCGTTCGACCCCTGCAGCCACAGAGCGATGCCACGAGTCGGCGACCTCGGTGCGCATCTGCTCGTTCATCTATCTAGTAGACGCCATTCCAGCGCTTTCCGCCACCACTGCACAACCTGAATCGTTCATCCACAGGCTGCGTTCCTCTCGTAGGCAAGAGACTCCGTGGCACATACCTTCAGACCTATGGGTGAAGACGAGAAACCAAGTATCTCATTAGTCAAGATCGATTCTGTCAGATATAATCGACATAAGGCGAAAACTGAATATGCCGCACTACCTGAGTTTAATGAATGGTTCGACACCATTCGAGACAAAGAAGTCAAGTTTCGAATCCTCCAACGGATCCGCAGGCTTTCGGCTGGAAATACTGGGGATTCGAGACCTATCGGAAGTGGCATTTCGGAATATCGAGTTCATTTCGGACCAGGACATCGAATCTACTACTTGAGATGGGAAGGATCCTTCCTGTTGCTCTTGGTCGGTGGAGACAAGTCAACTCAGAAAGCTGACATCACAAAGGCGAAGAAGTTAGCAAACGCTTGGAAGCAAAATCAGCAGGAGGAAAACAATGGACAAAAGTAGGCTGAAGGCCACACCTTTTAATGTTGCGGACTATCTAGAGTCCGTCGAAGACATGGCGCTGTACTTGAAGATCGCAATTGAAGAATCCGCGGAAGACCCGGCTGCAGTTCCCCGCGCTTTAGGCGATATCGCTCGCTCACAAAACATGAGCGAGCTCGCTCGCCGCGTTGGCATGAGTCGCGACGGCCTCTACAAGGCGCTGTCCGCCGAGGGCAACCCCACGTGGAACACGATTCTGAAAGTCACCACGGCACTCGGTCTACGTTTCGAACTGCGCCCCGTGGCATAGTCAGTTCTTCACCGCACTATTGAACACTCCCGCCAGACGGCCGGGCAGGAAGAAGCCCCATGAACACCCACAGCAGGTTCACGCGCAGAGGCTGGCTCCTGTTCAGCGTGATGGCGATCGTGTGGGGCTTGCCGTACCTGTTCATCAAAGAGGCCGTCGATTCCTTCTCCCCCGCCGCGGTCGTTGCGGGGCGCACGCTCATCGGCGGATTTGTGCTCTTGCCGTTCGCCTTGCGCGCAGGTGCGTTGAAGGAAGCCTGGAAACTCTGGCCGTGGGTATTAGTGTTCGGGCTCGTTGAAATGGCTGCGCCGTTCTATCTACTGAGCCACGCCGAGACGCAACTGACGTCCGGCACGACGGGCCTACTCGTAGCGACGGTGCCGCTGTTCAGCGTGTTGATCGCACTCACCCGAGGCGACCGCTCGGCTCTGGCACCCTTGCGGCTGTTGGGTCTCGCGATCGGGTTCGCGGGCGTTGGGATCGTGGTGGCTGGCCCAGGGCTGGTTCCGCGCGAACCCGGAAGCGCCATTGCCATCGGCGAGGTGCTGTTGACCGCGATGTTCTACGCGATCGCGCCGTTCGTGATTGCGATCAAGCTGTCGCATATTCCGTCTTTAGGGACGATCACGATCGCGCTGTTGGCCATCGGCACCGCTTATCTCCCGATCGCGTTCCTGACTTCGCACGAGGTGCCCACCACCCGTTCCACGGTGGCGCTCGTGTTGCTCGGCGTGATTTGCACGGCGTTGGCGTTCATCGCGTTCTTCGCGCTGATTCGTGAAGTCGGGCCCGTGCGAGCCCCGTTATTCACTTACATCAACCCGATCGTGGCAATTGCGCTTGGCGCGGTGTTGTTGGCCGAGCCGATCACCGCGGGCCTGCTGATCGGGTTCCCGGTGGTGTTGCTCGGATGCTGGCTGGCCGCCACGGGCGGGCGGATTTCTCAGAGCGACCCCAGCGCGCCGATCACCCCTGAGCCTGTCGTGCCCGATGCGCCGGACGAGCTCGCGCCACACTAAACCTGCGAACTAGCCGCTCACCGAGGACGACCTCGAACGGATCGCGATTCTAAGCATCGACACAGCAGTCGAATTCAGGCTAAGTCTTTAACCAACAAATCTGACGAACGACCGTCTGGACCGTCGTCGAAATCGATCTGACTATTTAGATGCGCATCACAGCGATCGCAGAACCAATCGACGTCAGGAAACCGATTACCCATAATTCCTTCCCCTTTTCTGCAACTCCACCATTCCGATGTTGACAACCATCGGAACTGGCTAATTCTTTTTCTGCAGTTTTTCAATCCGCGCCTTCAATTTCGCCTTCTCCTCTAATCGCTTGGCCTCCGCCAGAAGTTCGCGAGGTGTTCGGTTCTTCGATCCCGGTGGGCGTCCCATCTGAAGTCCTCTCTATGGAAAAAATACTCTAAATAAATCATAAACTATACCCAGTGCGATTCAAACTACCGAGACTACGAGAACCGTTGTGCTCGTGGGGAGGTAAAACCGGGCGTTCCATATGTGTTTGCTTCGACCCCAAAGAAAAACAAGCCAAATCTGGAACTCGTCCTGAATTTCCCCACGAAGAACGACTGGCGTAGACCGTCCCAAATCGAGTGGGTTGATGACGGTCTGAAAATCCTGCGGGACCACTACCAGGAGTGGGGAATCACGAGTCTTGCGCTGCCGCCCTTGGGTTGCGGCCTAGGCGGCCTCGATTGGGCCGACGTTTGGCCACTCATTCAAAAACACCTCGGTGATCTCCCCATCGAGATCGAGTTGTGGGTTCCCGACGGTGAAGAAACCGACCAAGACCCCGACGAGGAACCTACTCTGTTCGATTTGTGACCGCTCTCAGGGCTGCATATCGTCGTGCAGGCGAACGCTGCTCAGTTCAAGCACATCGCCGCCTTTCCAATAGTGAAGACGCGGGGCACGCGGCGCGCCGATCTTCACTGCAACGCGCATGCACGTTTCAAAACCGTTGTTCCTTGTCACGGGCGGTGCGGACGGACTCCCCCCACGCAAAGGATGGACATCTCTGCCGGACGATCTTTCGGCTGTACCGGTCAATACCTCGACAACCACTTCTAGCGCCTTCTTTTTAATGTCTGGCGTATGGGTGCTGAGCGTTTCAAGGAAGTGTCCACTCAACTCGTATTCCGGGATCTGCAAGCGAGCCTTGTCTTGGGCGGGAATCTTACTCACCCAAACCGTGTAAATATCGTGCCTAAATTGTTGCTCGGCGTCCGCGAATAGGACGTTATCGGTTCGCTGCTCGCTTCGGGCATCTTGCTTAGCCTGCTGCATGGTCTTGCGTTGCTTAGTGCGCAGTCGCTTTGTCTCGTTTTGCGCATGCGTGAGTTTCTTCTGAAGCTCCAGCGCTCGGACACGAAGTTGTTGAGCTTCTTGGCTCAAGGCGTCACGTTCTGACTTCAACGTCACAATAGTTTCTGACATGTGTTTCTGTGCTGCTAAATCCACCTTTTCAACCGATGGCGCAGCCTCCACCGGTATGGGTGGTTGCGCCGCCACTACTGGAGCAGTCGGTTTGTTGGCATACAGGTGCTTTCGCCTAGGATCAAGCATGCCCGGATGCGGAATGGCCGGGGCCGGAC
>JAAZCT010000209.1 GCA_012513165.1 Actinomycetales bacterium | reverse complement strand
CGAAAGACCTAGCAGGCAGGCACCCTACGGCGATGGCGTTTGCCCGTGCGCTGCAAGATGTTCAGGCGCAATTGAACTTGGGTCAGACGCGGATCGATGTGCTTGATGCTTCGCCGACGTCGGTACAAGTGCAAGACGCAGAACACCGCACTCAAGTTCGCCCGGTGCAGATCATCGTTCCAGATTCGGAACCAGGGACCCGTCTGAAGCCGATTGTTATTCCGCAAGTCGATGATGTTCCGGGATTCCAACTCGATGAACACACGGTTGTCCGTTCCAAGGTGGGTCGGTCTGAACCTGTCCCTGACACCATGGCGAAGGCGGGACCCGCCATCGCAGACCGCACCGATGGTTCGCACTTCTTGCAAATTCCAGATGCTGCCGTATCGGCGCCAAGCGAGCCTAGGCCCAAGGCCAAGTTGCCCCTTGTGGTCTTGGCCGGTTTTGCTCTCGTTGCTGTTGGTGTCCTAATTTTCGCCTTCGGATTGCCTCGCGGCGACGAAGGACGAAACAGGCCCGCGCAAGTGATCGAACCTTCCGTTGCGCCAAACCTTGAAGACGTGATCGGAACAGTGGTACTGCCGCCAGTCCTGAGCCATAAGTCGGGCGCCGACGGCGTGACCTTCTCGTGGAAGTTAGCCGAAGATGCGAAGGCAGATAGCTTTCTTGTTCGCTCCGGAACCGATCTTTCGAAACTGTCTGCTGCTTCCGAAATGAACGGGGATGCGTACGTAGTGAAGACAAGCAAAGGCAACATTGCTTGCATCGAAGTTACCTCCGTGTTGGAAGGTACGCGTTCTGAGGCTGTCCGAGCGTGCGAGGTGAACCGATGAACGTGCTGATTAACACAGCGCCAGTGGATCCGCTTATCGTCGAGTTCTGCGGTGAAGAATACGAAGTAGTTCCCGGCAGGACCCTCACTGCGGGCAGGGAAGCAGACATCGTCGTTGATGAAGACACCGCCTATCTCCATCGTCGTTGATGAAGACAACGCCTATCTCCATCGTCGTCTCGTTGAAATTGGTTACGAAGGCGGCTTCTGGTGGATTTCCAATGTGGGCAGTCGCTTGGCGGTTACCGTCAGCGGCGGTGCTGGCACGCTTCAGTCATGGCTAGGTCCCGGCTCACGGGTTCCGGTGGTGTTGCCAACGACCACCATTTTGTTTACTGCCGGCGAAACCACGTACGAATTAGACGTTCATTGTGCGCTTCCGGCCTTTGAAGCTGTGCCGGATCAGTTCGATCCGAGTGCCGCCGACGCGACCCTTGGCGCGGTCGAGTTAACGCCGTCGCAGTTCCGCCTCATTCTGGCACTTGCGGAGGAGACTTTGCGTCGGCCTGGAACTGGTGCGAGCGACATTCCAACCAACGCTCGCGTAGCGAAACGACTGGGCTGGAGCATTACGACATTTAATAGAAAGCTTGACAATGTGTGTGACAAATTCGATCGCGCTGGCGTGAAGGGTTTGCGTGGGGGTTCGGGTTCGCTTGCGACTAATCGTCGTTCAAGGCTCGTCGAATACGCGGTTGCTGCTCGTATTGTCCGTCCGGAACATTTGCCGTTACTCGATACGCAGGATAGTGAGCGTTAAATATGTCTAGTTTCTTTGGTTCTTTGGTTGAGGGTGTGCGTGGTTCTGCGGGCGCGGGGAAGCGACGCATGGCTTCGGGCGTTGCGTTGACCTTGGTTGCTGGCGTGTTGGTGGCGGCCGCAGTGACGGCCGAGGGTGTGCCGATCTCTGAGGTTGATTTGAATGACGGCGGCGTGTGGGTCACGAAGGATGACGATCGGATTATTGCTCGGTTGAATTCCCAAGTGAAGGAGTTGGATCTGGGCGTTCCGACGACGGGTTCGCAGTCGTTGTTGAATCAGGATGCCGTGGATGTGCAGTTGATCGATTTGGGTGGCGGAGGTGATCGTCGGGTTGAGATTGTTGATGTGGTTAACGGCAAGTTGACCGCGAAGGTTGATGTGTCGAAGAGTGTGGAAATCTCTTCGGCTCGTCGGACGGTGGCGTTTGTTGATCGTCAGTCGGGCAAAGGTTGGGTGCGTCAATCCCAAGGGCTTGCTGGGTTCACGACGAAGGCCGAGCCTACAGTGACGGGCTTGGGCCAGAAGGCTGCCGTGGTGGTCGGTGCTGATGGTACGGCGCATTTTTTGAATCGGGCGAAGAGTGTGGTGACGCCGGTGTCGTTGGATGCTTCGGGTGTGACGGTGGTGGGGTCACCGGTGGAGTTGAAGGGCCAGCTTGGCGACAAGGACGAGATGACTGCCGTGGGTTCAGTTCCGGTGGTGTTGGATCGGGTTAAGTCATTGGTGTTTGTGCCGGGCAAGTCGCCGGTGGTGGTTCCTGGTGCTGGCGCGGTGTTGCAGTTGCCGCAGGCGGCGGGGTCTGGCGAGTTTTTTGTTGCGTCTGAAGATGGCTTGTTGCGGGGGTCGTTGTCGGGCGGTTCGTTGAAGCGTGTGTCAACGGTGAGTGTTGATGGTGCTCCGGCTGCTCCGGCGGTGGTTGACGGGTGTGTGTATGGGGCGTGGCGTGATGTGGGGGCCGCGAAGAATTTCGAGGTGGTGTGTGGGGGCAAGAGTGTCGATGCCGCCAAGATCCCGCAGTTGAGTGGTTCTGCTCGATTGGTGTTTCGGGTGAATCGCAAGGTTGTCGTGTTGAACGACGCGTCTGGTGGGCTTGCGTGG
>JAAZCT010000208.1 GCA_012513165.1 Actinomycetales bacterium | reverse complement strand
TCAGTGAACGAACAAACAATCGCGATGTTTGGGTCCAAAACCCTCGAGGACGTCGCCACCGGGCTCGAAGCAGCACGCGGCGCCCTCAAGCAAGCATTCGCCACTGACTTAGATCTAGAAGCTGAAGTGCCAACTCAGTGGTACGGACCCGGCCAAACCCGCACCATCGGAACCCTTATGTCGCTCGCAGTCACCGAAACCCTCGTCCACGGATGGGATCTTGCAGGCGCCCTCGGTGTAGATCGCACATTCCCCGAAGCAGAAGCCGCACCCGCACTGGCCACCCTCATGAGCCAAATGTTGCCGCACCTCGTGAAGCCGGACCTTCCCAAGTCAGGTCCTGTGGTTTACGAAATGCGCATCGTCGGAGGTGAATCGTTCGTATTGCGGATCGACAACGGGAAAGCCTGGGCTGAACCGGTCGGAGGTAGCGTGGACTGCGTGATGACGATGAGGCCAGGTGTCGGACTCTTACTCGCGTTCCGTCGCGTTCCCGTGTGGAAAGCCGTATTAGGTGGTCATAGCAAAGCCTCTGGACGCAAACCGTGGCTCGCGTTCAAGTTTCAGAACTACTTCAACAGCGCATGAACGCCGCCAATCCGACTCCAGACCAAGAAGTAGGCGCGGGCGAGTTGGCCAGCGGCCACCTGCCGGCACCAAACGCGACCGCTGCTTCGCTACTTGGTTTCCTTCACGACGGACCACAGTCCGGATGGGAACTTACTGCCGCAGTCCAAAATCAACTGGGTGGTTTCTGGTCGATTTCACGAAGCCAAGTGCACCGAGAACTCAAACGACTCGCGGATTCTGACCTCGTCGAAACAGGCGAAATCGGGGTGCGCGACTCGCTCCCGTATCGCATCACCCCGACCGGGCGCGATGCCTTCGCCGCCTGGGTCAGTAATGGGCCAGAATCGGCCACCATTCGTTTGCCACTATTGCTGTTCGTGTCGCTCGGACGACACCTCGACCCAGACGTGTTGGCCTCAATACTTCGCGAACAGCGCGCGCACCAAGCAGCACTCGTACGTGAATACTCCGCAGCGCGACGCCAACTCGAAGCCACCGATGTAGACCAGTTCCGACTCGCCACCATCGACTTCGGAATCCGTACAGCACGTACCACTGTCAAATGGATCGACGAACTAATTCAAAAGTTCGAACAGATTCAGCCGTAGCATCTCGGACACATCAGATTGAACTGGGGAACACCGCTGCCCCACCTCAAAAACCTCAGCGCCCCCGGGCCATTTCCTCAGCAGTCCATGCCCGCCCAGAAACTCCCGAATACCATCAGTGGGCTTTGCAAGAGAACGACTCCGCCCCACACCAATGCGACCGCGTAGAGTCTGGTCTTCCAACGTTGCGCGGGCACAAGCCGAGCAGCGAGGGCAATAAGCAGCGGAACCACGAACACTGCCGCGTAGGCCAACAGTGCGGTAATGGCCGTTCGCGTAATTGAAGCGCAATTGGGGCTCGTGACGTCAAAAAGCAAATGGACGAACCATGCAGCGACAGGCAAGCACACGAAGGCGACGATGTAAGAGTTTCGCGCCAAGGCGTTCGAAGGTCCATGAATCCAAGCCTGCCCATCCCAGTACTGAAGCGTGTTCGGCTTCTGCGGATGCGGATACCAACCCGGCTCGCTCATGAGCGATCCCCAGCATCCGGTTGGGCAACCTCCCGCGCCGACGCAGCTGTCTGGTCGGCAGGCCAATTTGAGGCGACCGCTGGTTTGCGGCTTGTGAGGCCTGCAACAAATGAAAGGCCCGCAACAACAAGGATGACCAGTTCGTCATGAAAACTACTGTTCGCGAACACCGCGACGTGTGCGGCCGCATGTAGTGCCAACGCGAGCAAGGCAGCCCACGGCACCTGCCGATACACGCCCGCAGCAAAAGCAGATAACGCCACGAGTAACCCGACAAGCAACACTGGATCTAAGTGCAGCAGTTCGGCTGAGATTACCCGACTGCTCTTGACCACTCCCGACCCGAACAACGCGGCCACGAAGCCGCTAAGGACAACCACCGGCAAAACTAGCAGTGCCTGTGCCCGCCAGGCTGGGCCGCTGCTCTGGCCCTGACCAAGATCTCGACCGGCCACAAACGCTACGGCGACCGCGCTGAGGAACATAACCCACGAAAACCACATGACGTACGGGTGAGCGATCATCAAACCCGGCAGCATGGCGATCCCCGCTACCGGCGAGAGCTTCCCC
>JAAZCT010000207.1 GCA_012513165.1 Actinomycetales bacterium | reverse complement strand
GGTTTGGTCTGAGGACCATCTGACCGACCCGCTCGGCTTGGTACCGCTAGATAACCCACGTAACACCTGCTCCCAGCGAAGTCGCACGATGAGGTCAACGACGATAGTGTGTCTGCCATGACGACAAATGAGCCTCCCGTCGGGCCTACGCCCGAGGAACCCACCGAAAACCCTCCTGCTCCGCCGCCAGCAGCTGGTGAATTCGCAGCCGCCTCAGGTGCGCCCTACAGCGCTAGTGCTGCTATTGGTTATGGCTTCGATAAGTTCAAGGCCAATCCTGGACCGTGGATTCTAGCCCTGTTGATATTCGTTGGAGTCAGTGTTGCGTTGGGCCTCGTGACAATACCGTTTACACCGGAAGCAGACCCACTCGATAACCCGTTCGGGTTCACGTTCGAACCCGTGTCGTTCATCATCAACATCATTCTTACTGCCGTCGGCTACATCTTCAGTGCCGTGTTGGTGCGCGGAGCATTGGACGAGACCCAGGGCGCTAAGTTCTCGATCGGTTCAGCTTTCTCGCGCTTGAATCTGGGCCCCGTGATCTTGCTCGGACTGCTGCTATCAATCGGTTCCACGATTGGCATCCTTCTGTGCGTCCTGCCAGGCATCGTCTTTGCGTTCCTCACGATGTTTGCGCTGGTCTTCCTGGTGGATCAAGACCTTAATCCGATCGAGGCCATCACAGCGAGTTTCAAACTCTGCGTTGAGAAACTCGGCGAATCGATTCTGACGGCTCTCCTCGCGTTGCTTGTCGTTGTACTCGGCTTCTTGGCTTGCTGCATCGGTTTGATCGTTGCTGTCCCCGTAACGCAGATCGCAATCGCTTACGCGTACAAGCAACTCCGAGGCGTCCCAGTCGCCTGACGCTGACTGACGACTCATCACCAAAGGATTGGCTCCCTCTGCATTGCGGAGGGAGCCAATCCTTTGGCATCATCAACTGGCTGGAAGGTTAACTCCGAGACCAACACGAACTAAGGTGCACTTAGGGCGCGAGCCACGATCCCCAGGGAGTGACGCGCAGGACGCCAAACACCACAGCAGCGATCGTTGAGAACATCAAAACTGTGGTTGAGATCGTGATCATCCGTGCGTCCCGATCGCCCCTAGCTCGGCGAAAGAACCACAGGCCCCAGGCAAACACCACGACGGGGACGAGTAGCACCGCAATAAGGTTCGACGAGATCGCAGCACCGATCTCGCCATTGCTTAAGAGGTTGATCGCGCGTAAACCACCACACCCAGGACAGGGATAGCCCGTGACCGTCTTGAACGGGCACAAAAGCCAGGTGGATTCGTGTGGGTCCCGAAAATGCAGGGCGGCCACACCCAGTGCTCCGACGGCGCCCACTAAAAGCGGATCGCGTAACAGTTGCATGCGGTTTACGTCTGGAGACGCGACATCGCTCATCTCTTCACCACATAGGTCTCAACTACCATGTCGTGCCATGCCCTGCGCTGGCCATCAATCAGCGGCCAGAAGTAGTTGATAAAGCACACCGAGGTCAGCAACACGTACATGAGGTAACGCAGGAACGACATACCAACACTCAAGAACTGCCCGTTGTCTTGGCGCACCACGGCAATTCCCATGACTTTCTTACCGATACTGGCGCCAGTTTTGGCAACTCGATAGATGTTATTCCAAAAAACGAAACCTAGATTCACGAGAAAACCGACAATAAGTACTGCTACCCCAGCGAGGAACAACCCTAAATTGGTCACAACGAACTTAAGTTCGCCGAACTCGTCCTCGTAAAACTGAACGCTATACACAAAAAACAAAATGCTCGGAATGAGAAAGACCAAGAACATTGCGGCCGCGACGAGTCCGTCGATCAGGATTGTCAGTGCCCGCGAGATCCACGTGGCAAAAGGGTTCTGACTCTCCGGAACTGAGCCCTGCGGGCCGTAACTGAGTCGCCCAGATTGGGCGGGCGGCTCCGAGGTTGGCGCCGAGTTACTCACCTGGTTCAGTGACCTTCAGTGCTGTCGACGCCCAAACCAGCCATGGACAAAACCTTGCCCAATGGGAGTGCGCCGACAACCATCACAGCGCCGATCGAGAACACGATCCAGTTCGGGGTTGGAATCAAACCAACGCCACCGACAACAAAGCCAACGAGACAGACGATGACGGCAGTCCACGCGGCGGGTGACGAACCATGTGACATGGGGGTTCTCCTAGAGTTCAAGTTTCGAGCGTTAGAGCACAGCCTACTGTGCCGGCTCTTCGGTCGGGTCGATACCTTGGTCGATCATTTTCCACGTGTCAGAGCTATCGACGTCGCGTAGCGGTTGTGGCGCATCAAATCGGGCACTCATGACGGCCCAATGCTGAGCCTTGAGTGCCGTCAGAACGCCACACAGGCCGGCGACTAGGAAACCCGCCAACGCCACAAAATGCCACACAGTTTGATTCCAGTTCACCTCAGCGCCAGAGACCGCCGCCGCGTCTAGCGCGGTTTGTTGAGCCGACTGGCCCGAAGCCGTCACGATGGCAATGACCGCACCGAGCGCCACGACCGCAACGAATCCTCCGAGACCGCGGCGAATCGCAGTCGATCCAGCCACGATGCCCAGAGCCGCCGCCACGATCAACAGCGCAGCGCCGACCGCTAGTGGCGCCACACTCGAACCGGTGACTGACACGTCAGTTTTGGGCATGCCCGCTGTGACAACGGACGCGTTCCACCAGGGCCGAGTGACCGCAAAGAACGCCAGCCCGCCCGTCCCCATCAAACTGAGAATCGCCGTTCCGCGCCCGAACCGTGTGGGCTTCGCCGCGCTCACAGCAACCGATCCGCATCAAAACAAGTCATGGTTCCGGTATGGCACGCCACCCCAGTCTGGTCAACCTGCATCAGCAAGGTGTCGCCGTCGCAGTCGAGACGAACCTCGCGGACTTGCTGCGCGTGCCCTGAGGTCTCGCCTTTGACCCACAGTTCCTGGCGTGAGCGACTCCAATAGGTAGCTCGCCCGGTGGTCAAGGTGAGCTGCAACGACTCGGCGTTCATCCACGCCATCATCAGCACGGCTTTGCTGGTCGCTTCTTGAACTACCACTGGAACCAAGCCAGATTCCGTGAACTGGATTCGCTCAGCGATCGCAGGATCAAGTGACGTCATGTGCCTATTCTCGCAGCCTGCTACTCGACGGTCGTTTCAGATGCCAAGCGCGACTGCGCCACCCAACTAGCGTGCAACCGCGAATAGACCCCGCCGATACCCACCAACCGTGCATGATTGCCGTCCTCTACGAGTCGTCCGTCATCAAAAACCAGAATCCGGTCAGCCTTCTCGGCTGTCGACAACCGGTGCGCAATCACAACGCTGGTGCGCCCGCCCAGCAACGTCTCAAGCGCTTGAGTCGCCCGAAGTTCCGTTTGCGGATCAACCGCACTCGTGGCTTCATCAAGCACCAGGATCTGGGGGTCTGCCAAGGCGGAGCGAGCCAACGCAACGAGTTGCCG
>JAAZCT010000206.1 GCA_012513165.1 Actinomycetales bacterium | reverse complement strand
ACGTGGTCCACGCGCCCGGATCAGGCGTGCAGCCGCGGATCAGACGATCGATCGCGACTGCGGGCGCACCCCAATTCACGCGCGCATCCTCAGTGGAAAGTTTCGCGGCATACGTAGCTTGCTCATGCAGTTGGCTAATCGGGGTGACGTCTCCGGCCTCGATGTGATCGACCACATCCACCGCGAGCGCGCTCCCCTGCTCTGCCAGACGAGCCAACAAGATGCCGGTGGTGTCTTCGGGCGCGATCGTTTCCGTAATGACACCTAGGACCGGGCCAGCGTCGAGTTCTTCGACCAGGCTGAAAACCGTCGCCCCGGTGACTTCGTCCCCTGCCATCAGCGAACGCTGGACGGGAGCCGCGCCGCGCCAAACAGGTAGAACAGAGAAGTGCAGGTTGATCCAGCCGAACTCGGGCAGATCCAAGAGGTCGCGCTTCAACAAGGCGCCATACGCCACCACGACGCCGAGATCCGGCGCTAGTTCGCGCATGCGGTTCATGAAGTCCGGATCGTCGCCGCGCGCCGGCTTGAGAACTTCGATGCCTCGCTCGTTGGCTACCTCCGCAACGGCAGACGCCTGCAAAGTACGCCCGCGCCCAACCCGCGCGTCAGGGCGCGTCACCACGGCCACCACCTCGTGTTTGCTGGCCAATAACGCCAACAAAGTAGGCGCTGCAGTATCGGGGGTTCCGGCAAAGACGACTCTCACGAGCAACGAGTCTATGCCTGCTGGCAGTGCGGCTAGAAACTCATCGGGTCGATCTGGATTCTGACGGGCGTTTCTTTGGCTGCGCTGCGTTCCGCGGCGAGCGCTTTGAGCGCCGCTGCGAGCGCCATGCCCTCGGCTCGCGGAGCCCGCAACAGCAGCCGCGATTTGCCGTCGGGCAGCGGAACTGGTCCCAAAACTTCAGCGGACGTCGTCCAGTCTCGATCGATGAGTGCATCGATGACATCCGTGTAGCCATCAATCACCGCAAGCCGCCCGATCGGCGGCAAATGCGTTTCGGCACGGTCTTGAAGCTCACGTTCAGCAACGGTCGCAGGGTCTGCGCGCACGAGCGCTTGCAGTTGCGCTGAATCGCCCACCGCGATCGCTCGCGCACCGAACTTGCCTAATGCCAGCGCCTCAAACCAACGTCGGTGGCTTTCAAGTACCACCCGAATGTCGTCGCGTGCGAGCATCAGCCACGTGTCTAGCAGGATCACGCAGGCGTATCCCCCGTCGATTCGCGGCTCGGCACCAGGCGTGGCAAGCACCAAGGCGCGTTGGTCTTCCACGGTTTCGAGCACCTCAGAACCACCCGAAGCAAGCACGGTGCGATCGGGGAACGCTCTCGCGAACTCCTCGGCAGTGCGCACCTGGCCCACCACCGGCGACCGCAACTGCCGGCCACCACAACTTCCGCACATCCAATCGCGATGCTCCGTGGCACACCAGCGGCACACCGGCGGGCTGCCTGCCGAGGTTTGCATCAGCGGGCCCTCGCACGAGGTGCAGCGCGCCCGGGTCCGACAACTCTGGCAGGCGAGCGAACTACGATATCCCTGCCTCGGGACTTGCACCAAAACTGCGCCCTGAGCTTCTCTAATCGCCTGAAACACGATCCGTGGCAAGCGCACAGGCGTCTCGCCACGCTCGCTGCCATCGGTGACTTCCAGTTGTGGCCACGCTCTGCGGCGAGTTATCAGATCAGGGCTGATTGCTTGGCACCAGCCTTGATTCACGAGCGAAGTGGCCTCCACCGAACGGGCGTGGCCCACGAGCAGCACACCTGCGGATTCTTCGATCGAACGCGTGAGCAACACTTCGCGTGCGTGTGGATACGGGGCGCGCTGTTCGAGGT
>JAAZCT010000205.1 GCA_012513165.1 Actinomycetales bacterium | reverse complement strand
TTGTCGCTGCCTGGTTTGGCGCCATTTGTTTCCGAATACCTCGTGTTCGTCGGAACGTTTGCTCGCTCGGTGCCGCTCGCCGCGATCGCAGCGTTCGCTATGGTTCTGGCTGCGCTTTACATCTTGGTGATGTTCCAGCGCACTATGAACGGTCCGTTGAATCCCGAAGCATCGGGAGTTACCGACCTCACTTCGCGAGAGACCGCAGCCCTGACGCCCGCGGTGATCCTTATCATCGCTCTGGGATTCATGCCGCAAGTCTTGCTCACCGTTATTGATCCGGTAGTCGAGCCGGTTCTCAGTCATGTGGGAGTCGAAGACCCCGCACCTCGAGCCTCAATTGACTTGGGCTCGCAGACGGAAGGATCTCACGAATGATCGCCCTCGATCGCGTGCTGCCCGTAGTTGAACGCCCGGACATCCCAGCGCCAATCATTGAGTACGGGCCGTTGATGCCGTTGATCATCGTGTTCGCGGTTGCGATGCTCGGTTTGATCGTGGAGATCACCTTTCCACGAGGCAAGCGATTCGTGGCGCAGGTCGTCGTCGCGGTGGCGGGCCTGAGTGCGGCACTCGTATCAGTGGTTCTGCTGTACTCCGATCTGCCAGAAGTTGAGAGTCAACTCGTCGCTCGCGGTGAGATTGGCGGAGTCGGCTCGGTAGCTATCGACGGCCCCGGCGTTGTGACGTGGGGCTTGATCCTAATCTTCTCGATCCTGAGTATGTTGCTTTTTGCAGACCGTACTTACGAGAACGGCCTCAGTGTCTTTACGGGCCGCGCGGCTGATGCTCCAGGTTCGAAGGACGAAGCAGAAGCAACTGCAGCTCGACTTGAACACACCGAGGTATTCCCTTTGGCCGTGTTCGCTGTGGTCGGCATGATGTTGTTCGCCGTTTCGCACGATCTGATCACGATGTTTGTGGCGCTCGAAGTGCTTTCGCTTCCGCTGTACGTTATCGCTGGTTTGGCTCGGCGCAGGCGCCTGATCAGTCAGGAAGCGGCGCTCAAGTATTTCCTTCTGGGTGCCTTTGCCTCTGCGTTCTTCTTGTATGGCGCAGCGTTGGCTTACGGATTCTCCGGTAGTTTGCGACTCACCGAAATCAATCACGCGATTTCTTCCCGCGACGATGCCCAAGCCATGATTCTTGGCTCGATCGCATTGCTCGCAGTGGGCTTGTTGTTCAAGATCGGTGCAGTCCCGTTCCATAGCTGGACTCCCGACGTCTACCAAGGAGCGCCAACTCCCGTCACGGCTTTCATGGCCTCCGCTACGAAAGTCGCTGCTTTCGTCGCTTTGATGCGGGTGTTCTTCGTGGCCTTTGGCGGCGCGGCATGGGACTGGCGTCCAGTCATTTGGGTCATCGCAGTCGTCACAATGCTGATTGGCTCGGTTGTGGCGATCGCGCAAACCGACATCAAGCGCATGTTGGCTTACTCTTCGATTGCTCACGCTGGCTTCGCTTTGGTCGGATTCTCCGGCGCGTACGTAGGCGGACCCGAAGGCAACGTCGTCACCTCCGTTTCAGCCGTGCTGTTCTACATGCTCGCGTACGGTCTGGCAACGATTGGCGCATTTGCCGTCGTGATGGTCGTCCGAGACTCCTCTGGCGAAACCACCGAACTCGCCAGGTGGGCGGGGCTCGGCAAGCACTCGCCGTGGCTCGCTGCGGCTGTCACCATCTACATGCTGTCATTTATGGGAATCCCGCTCACGGCTGGCTTCATCGGCAAATGGGCAGTATTTAGCGCGGCTTGGGCCGGCGGAGCTTGGCTGCTCGTCGTTATCGCGGTGTTGTTAAGTGCTGTCGCAGCGGTCTTTTACCTGCGCGTCGTCGTGCTCATGTACTTCACTGAGCCTGCTGGTGAAGGGCCGACCGTTGCGCGAGCAAGCTACCTGACTACGGTAGTCATTGCGGTGACCGTGATTGGAACGATCGGCTTGGGTGTCCTTCCGGGCCCCGCGATCGAACTCATTCAGCATGCCGGCGCATTCGTTCGCTAACAGACCATATGAGGAGCTTCTAGGTGACAACCGAGGCGGAACGTGGGCTCCTGGAGCTGCAAGAGCGCGTCGAGTCGGGTGTCGACAAGATCGAAGCACTGCTGTTAGAACGCACTCAAAGCGACGACGGCATGGTGACCGAAGCCGCGCAGCACCTGCTCGAAGCAGGCGGAAAGCGCTTTAGGCCTTTGTTGACGATGCTTGCTGCACAGTTTGGCGACGCAGATTCTGAAGACGTCGTCAAGGCTGGCGTGGTTGTCGAGTTGACCCACCTCGCCACGCTGTACCACGACGATGTCATGGACGAAGCGCCTCGACGCCGCGGAGCGCCCAGCGCGAACTCACGCTGGGACAACTCGGTCGCCATTTTGGTGGGGGACTTCCTGTTTGCGCGAGCATCGGCATTGGTC
>JAAZCT010000204.1 GCA_012513165.1 Actinomycetales bacterium | reverse complement strand
GGACGGTACAAGGCGATAACGGCCGAGATGTCTTCGAAGTTGTCGGGTTGCATCTGTCGAAGCAGTTGCCGCATCGGGCCACCATCGAGTTGGAACACGCCGAGTGTGTCTCCGCGGCCCAACAGGGAATACGCATCAGAGTCGTCGAAAGGTAGATCCTCCAGGACGATATCGAAGTTGCGGTTCGCTTTGATGTTGTCGACTGCGTCGTCTAGGACCGTCAAGTTTCGTAGGCCCAGGAAGTCCATCTTGACCAGACCCAGCGATTCGCACATGGGGTAATCGAACTGGGTGATGATGGCGCCGTCTTGCTCGCGCTTCATGATCGGGACGATGTCGAGCAGTGGCTCGCTGCTCATGATCACGCCTGCTGCGTGCACGCCCCAGTTGCGGATCTGACCTTCAAGGCCGAGTGCCGTTTCGTAGACCTTGCGTACGAGCGGATCTTCGGCGTGCAGGTCACGGAACTCTTTGCCGTCGTTGTATCGATCGTGACTCTCATCGAAAATGTCACTGAGCGGAACACCGGAGCCCATCACGTCGGCAGGAAGCGCCTTGGTGATGCGGTCTCCGACAGCGAACGGTTGATCCAAGATGCGGGCCGCGTCTTTGATGGCGGCTTTCGCTTTGAGTCGGCCGAAGGTGGCGATCTGGGCCACGCGCTCAGAGCCGTACTTTTCCGAAACATACTGAATGACTTCAGTGCGCCTACGCTCGTCGAAGTCGATATCGAAGTCGGGCATCGAGGGGCGTTCGGGGTTAAGGAACCGCTCGAAGATCAGTCCGTGCTGCAGCGGGCACAAATCGGTGATATTCAGTGCATAAGCCGCGATCGACCCGGCGCCTGAACCGCGGCCGGGGCCCACGCGAATCCCCTGCTGTTTCGCCCAGTTGATGAAGTCGGCCACCACGAGGTAATAGCCGCAGTATCCCTTTTGGGCAACGACCTCGAGTTCCATGTTTGTGCGGGCCCGCACTTCTTCAGAGAAGTCTGCGCCGTAGCGTGCCTCGATGCCCGCCCACACTTCCTTGCGGAACCAGGTCTCTTCGGTTTCGCCCGCAGGGATGTCGGCCTTCGCCATGTACCCGCCGTTGGATTCGGCGAACTCCACGTCACAACGCTCGGCGATCAGCAAAGTGTTGTCGCAGGCTTCTTTCATCCCGAAGCGGTCTTGCCACAGCTCGCGCATTTCGGCGGCGGATTTGATGTAGTAGCCGCCACCGTCGAAGGCGAACCGCTTGCCGCCTTGAGCGTAGGTCGGCTCGCTCAAGCGACTGCCCGAGTTGACGCACAAGAGCGCCTCTTGAGCGGCAGCGTCTTCAGGGCGGGTGTAGTGCGAATCGTTGGTGGCGACCGGCGGGATCGCCAGGTCTTTGCCTAGCTTCAGAAGATCATCGCGGACCCGACTTTCGATCGAGATGCCGTGATCCATCAACTCGAGGAAAAAGTTCTCTTTGCCGAAGATGTCTTGCAGTTCGCCCGCTTCGCGCCGAGCTTCCTCATATTGGCCCAAACGCAAGCGGGTCTGGATCGCGCCTGAGGGACAACCCGTGGTGGCCATGAGGCCAGCCGAATAGCGCTCTAGAAGTTCGCGGTCGGCGCGCGGTTTGTAGTAGTAGCCTTCCAGACTCGACAGAGAGGACAACCGGAACAGGTTGTGCATTCCTTCGGTG
>JAAZCT010000203.1 GCA_012513165.1 Actinomycetales bacterium | reverse complement strand
TCGAAGAATACGGGCTCTAAGTGATTGCACCCGCTTCCCGAAAACTAGAATGTTTCGGCGTCCTAGATAGTCTCGCACCTCCCCATATGCCTCGGGGCTCGCTTCCAGTCGATCGGCCGAGTGCGGGACCATTCGTATTTGGTCCTGGCTCCTAGCGCTTCCAGGGATCATCGAACTCGGTCGTTCGGGTCGCCTTGCTTTCTCGTTGTTGTCGGGAGCTTATAGCTCTGTGAGCGACTTCCTCAGCCAAGTAGCGGTGGCGTGGGAGTAATTGGCCGAGCGGGTAGGTCTGGGTGAGCAGGTCAATGCAGTCCTGCCCTGAGCTGTATCCGAGTCGGTTGAACAAGACGGCGGCGTCATCAAGATCACGCTCGTCACGTGATGCGTGGAGCTTCATCGCTAGCAGGTATTGCGCGGACGGAACCTGTACCAGGAGTGATTCGGATTCGAACACTGTGCGCGGGCTCTCATCGTCTCCGGGCAGGAACCCCTTGGCTGCGGCGTTCAACCAATCCGGTTCCAACCCGTGAGCAATGCTCATGTCCTCGGCCACCTGACGCACTTCGGGTGCAGGCACGAACAAGGCGTCCACGTCGCGAGTCACGCGACCGTCATCGTAGGCAAGCGCCATCGCAGCGCCGCCCACGACGAACAACTGCGCTGCTACACCAGCGCCGGCGAGACGATCAGAAAGTTCTTGAAACAGGGCGAGCACTTTCGCGGCGTTGAGCGTGCCGCCCTGGCTCATGCTCGATCCAGAGAACGCGACGTAATCAGAACCCCGCGGCTACGAAACGCCTGGGGACTCTCGGTATCGGCTTCAGCACGAAGAATCATTGGCACTGCCGGGTACCAAGTCTCAGCCGCGCGGGTCGGGTCAAGCGCCCACTGGGGTGTCGTCCAACCGTCGCGCTCGGCCAGATAGTCGGCCAGCGCCGCGAACGCCGCGTCAAGCTGGGGAGCACCGGTACGGGGTGGCTCATCACTGAAGACCTGAGCGGCCAGCTCAGGGCCGCCACGTCGCCGAGTCGAGGTGTAGTCGTCAAGGGTTTGCAGAATGCCGAACCGCCAGCACCCGTCCAGTCCCTCACCGTCTGCCAGCAGGCGGCGACAAGTAACGGCGCTGTCCGCGGCAGTGTGCAGCAAACCGAACCGGCTGCCGGGTGTGCGCCGGAAGGGCGTGCGGGCAGCAGCGTCGAGCAACGCCGTGACCGAACGGATTTCTCCTTGGAACACTGTGACCACACCTTCTTTCCTCTCCGTCTTATTCTCTCAGACCCTGATACCAATGTCTCTATCTCGAACCGCTGGCGCACGTCACGGACTGTTGATGGATCGTGCAGGTTTTACCGCTTCTTGCGCGCCGTCGTGAATCGTGGACAGATGCTGACCCGAGGCCGATTGGCGGTGCGGCGTCACTACGCAACTCCCACGGTTGGTGCTGGGAGTTAAGGTCTTCCCGCGCTTCGGTCAATCCCTAACGGGTATGAAGCCTTCTTTTCGGGCGACGCGGGTGCGGCGGGCGTGCATTTGTTGGAGGACGGGGACGTTGAGGTCGGCGAAGTCGTGGGCGGTGGCCGTGGTTTCATCGTTGGTGGTGCGGGTTATTCTTCCTAGTTGTTGGATGATTCTGCCTTTGAATGAGATCGGCATTGCTAGGAAGACGGTGTCCAGTGTTGGGAGGTCTAAGCCCTCGCCTGCGATCTTGTCCATCGCTACCAGTACGAATGGGTCGCCGCTTTCAACTATTTCGGAGAGTTGTTCCTGCATAGTTCGTCTAGCTGCTGGGGCAGCGACAGATTGGCAACGTGCCTGTGAACGTGACGTCGATGCGTGGCCGTTTCCTGCGTGGCCGTGAAATAGTGACGGTGAAGCCCGCGGCTTCCAGGATCTGCCGTGCTTCTTCTTCCAGGCCGCGGGGGATGCGCAGTTCTCCGCCTTCGTCCTCGAAACACGTCACGTAACGTGGCACGCCGAACGTGCTGATCCGGGACGCTTGCCGGCGGAAGAACTCCGGATTAGCGATCGAGGCGAGGTGCTTGAG
>JAAZCT010000202.1 GCA_012513165.1 Actinomycetales bacterium | reverse complement strand
GAACCATCGCGCAGCACAGCTGTCACGATGCGAACTTCACGGCGGTCCGGATGGCTGGCGGCCGCCGCAGCCAATTGGTTCTCGTCTTCAGACAATTGGGCAACTGCTTCGGGAGGCAACATCACGCGTTCGACCGCTACTGCGCACCCCTCGACCGATTCTGGCCATTCGATCTCGGTGAGCAGCTCTTCCAACTGCCGATGCAACGGCAAACCTTCTTGCTCGATCGCCGTGTAGGAATCTGCGTCTCCGAGCTCGGCCGCGAGTTCAGGCTGCGCCTTTAGCAACTCGATCGTTGAGACCAGCGCAAACATTCGGGGCGGCTGATCCCAGCCTGCTCCGGAAACGTGACGTTGCACTTCTAGAGTCGCTTGACGGACGGGAGAATCTTCACCAGTCAGCATGAGGGCACCTTCGCTTTCGGGTTTTTCTTGAGAGCCTCGAGTGAGCTAATTGCATCATCGAGTTTGGTCACTTTGACGACGGTCATATTGAAATCGCGGGCGGTAATCGCCTCGCCACAGTTGTCTGCCGGTACGAGGAACACTGATGCGCCAGCGTCTTCGGCTCCGGCCATCTTTTGGGCGATTCCGCCAACGGTCCCGACTTCTCCGCTGGGAGAAATGGAACCGGTTCCGGCGATGTTCGTGCCTCCCGTGAGCGATCCGGGCGTGAGTTGGTCGTACATTCCCAGCGCGAACATGAGCCCGGCGCTCGGGCCACCAACGCGGTCGCCGATGTGGTTCTCGATCTCGATGGGGAAATCGAACTTCGTTCCCACGTTTATCCCCACGCGGGCCCGTTTGGGGTCGTCCGGGTTTTCTGTGGTGCTGATGGGGACGTCACGCGGTTTGCCTTTTCTTACGATGCTGAGAACCACGTCGTCGCCAGGTTGTCGATCAGCGATCGCATTGGCGGCGGTTTGCACGTTCGTGACCTTTTCGCCGTCAACAGCCAGAATCACGTCGTCCTTTTTCAGGACGCCGTCAGCGGGCGCCTTCGCCACCACATCGTCCACCACCACAGACTCCGGCACGGTCATACCGACGGCGCGCAATGCGGCGACTCGCGACGCGTCTTGAGACCTTGAGAGTTGCACGGCGCCTTGCTGGTCGGCTACGTCGTTTGTTTGTTCGTCGGGATAGATGAAGTCGCGTGGAACCACAATGGTGTCTTTGTCCCACCACGCTTCCAGGGCCGTCAACATCGTGACTGAGGTTTCGGCGCGGGTCACCGAAACGCTCGTGAAATCGAGCCTTCCATCGGTGGGGAATGTCTCGACGTCATCACCGAACGTGAACATTTCAGAATCGCCGACTTTGCCCAGGGTGTCGAATGTGGGGCCGGGGCTCATCGTCACGTAAGGAACCGGAATCCAAAAGGCGAGCCCCCCAACGATCACGAGGGAGGCGAAAGAAACGATCAACGCGATTGACCGCGAACCGAGGCGAAAAGCAGATGGCACAAACTAAACCCTAGAGCCTGTCGCCTTTTCGTATCGGCCTCACGCCCGAACTTATGAGGAAAGCATCGGTAGGCTAGAAGACATGGTTGACGATTCTCACCAAAACCCCGACGATCCGTTCAAAGGAACTCCTTTCGAAGGGATGTTCCAGATGTTCGGCGCGAACCAGGCCGGACTCGGTTCGATGATGGGACAAATGCGCCAACTCATGAAGCCATACAACGGCGTCGTGAACTACGATTTGGCCCGGAAAACCGCTAAGAAAGTTATCTCCGAACAGGGAACCGCCCCGCAACCCACATCTGGCCATCGAATGGGCGTGACCGATGCGCTGCAGCTTGCGGACATGTGGCTGGATCGCGCCACGAGCTTGCCGTCTGCGGCCCGCCATGCCACGACGTGGACGCGCGCCGAGTGGGTCGAGAACACGATGCCCGAGTGGCAAGCGCTGATTGATCCGCTGGCGGTTCACGCGATTTCATCGATGAACGACGCGATCCCCGCCGAAGTCCGCGAGATGATTGGCCCGCTGGCAGCCATGTTGAAGCAGGCCGGCGGTGCGATGTTTGGACAACAGCTCGGTACTGGTCTGGCCCACTTGTCGACTGAAGTGCTGTCTAGCACTGATATCGGCCTGCCGATGGGCCCAGCACACACGGTCGCGCTCGTCCCCCACAATTTGGCTGAACTCGGCGCCGGTTTGGAAGCGTCCGAAACGGACG
>JAAZCT010000201.1 GCA_012513165.1 Actinomycetales bacterium | reverse complement strand
CTCGCGACCACAATTCCCTGCCGAATGCGGTTCGGCGGGTACCCGCGCCTTTTCCGAAGATTCCGATCCCGCCGACAACCGCTGCAGCGAATGGTGCTGCCCAGAGCGTGGGCATTACGGGAGCGAATACTGGTATGAGGGCGGCAACTGCGCACAGGGTGATGAGGTACTTATAACGCGTCTCGTGCTTTACGGACTCGACGAGTCCAGAACTCTGTGCCCACTGTTGAGCCGCATCTTCAATGCCGTATTCGGCAAGTGTGAGCGCGTGGCCAGCATTTTCCGTGCCGTCAGCCCGAAAAATGCTGCCGGCGGATCGAATTCCCAGGGCGTGTCCCATGGCATTCGCGACTTCGTCTAGTTCGCTCCACTTCGAATCGTTCCAGTTGCCCTTGATTGTCCACGTCTTGTTCTTGCTGCGGTCGAGCGTGATGGCGCCGCGCTCAGCGAGGTGCATCAAGGTGGCTGACAGAGCGTTCTTTCCGACACTCTCGTGGGTTATGAAATACGTCTGGACTGGGCCTAGCCCGTCAGGTGGGTCGAACATGACAGGAAACCCGGGTGCAGTTTCTCGCGTAAGTCGTTCGATCGTGTGCGAAACTCCGACTGCTGCCACCGTGAGTAGGGCAATGAACCCGACTAGTATCGCGGATTTACCGAGGACCGGTTCGTATTTAATGGCCCATGGGGCCGTGGTTTGGGCTGGTGCGGCTTCGTCGAAGGTGGAAGCGACCCGCACCTCGGTATTCGGCGCAAGGTTGGTTGCAGTTGCCATGAGGGTGTTGCCGGCTACCTCGAATTGATCACATTCTTGGTTTGTTCCGACGCGACACACCGGGTTGTTTGGAGCGTGGGGCAAAGTTACGATGATGTCCGCGCGATCGATGTGCATTCTCCATCCATCGGCAATTGCTCGCCACTCGAACCGCGACCCTTCTTCTTCTGGACTGATAACGCCAGGCACACGAAAAGAAATCACGTAGGTATGTTCGCCTGGAGTCAAGGTCTGATCGGGGTCGCCGATTTTGGCAACGCGAAGCTTTCGCCCGCGTTCCCACGACATTTCGACAGGAACGTATTGGCCATCCATGGTGACTTTGATGTCCTTCGGCTCATAGCGCACCTTGGGGTCAAGCGGGTCCGTTAAATCCCAGTACCGGAAGATCCCGCGTCGGTCGTTTGGAAAGTCTGCGGTTATGGTCTCAGTGGCCGCAAGTTCGCCATTGCGATCAACTGCGAGTTCCGATGTGTATTGAGTAATAGTTACGGGTTCTGGAGAACCTGATGGCGAGTCCGAACCCAAGGTGCCAAAGAGCAGAGGCGCAAGAATTAGGCCTAGAGCTAATAAAAGTGTCCCGATACGCGCCAAGAACCGAAGTATGGGGTTATTCATGGTTGGTCAGCCATTTCGTTGTTATGATTAACTGTTTGTGGTTGGGTCCCTGATTGCCTTTGCCTCGGTTGTACCGTGCCACCCTTCAGGGGTCTTGAGACGTGGGCCTTCACAGCGTTAGTCGCCAAACCCCGATTGATGCACGGCTTTGATTCTAAGCATCTAAGTTGGAGTGTTCCGGTGAAACGCACCAAAATAGATAAGACTCACACCCGGAATGCAAAAATATGCGGAAGTGTGCAAGAATATCCACATGTCCAAAGTACTCACGAAACTTCCGGTCGGCGAACGCGTCGGCATTGCTTTCTCTGGTGGCCTCGATACCTCCGTGGCTGTGGCCTGGATGCGCGAGAATGGCGCCGTCCCCTGCACCTATACCGCTGATATCGGCCAATATGACGAGCCAGACATCGCTTCAGTCCCCGGACGGGCTGGAGCCTACGGTGCGGAAATCTCGCGGCTAGTCGATGGCCGTCAAGCTCTCGTCACGGAAGGCCTCGCAGCCATCATGTGCGGCGCGTTTCACATCCGCAGTGCTGGGCGTCAATACTTCAACACCACGCCGTTAGGGCGGGTCGTTACCGGCACGCTTCTGGTGCGGGCCATGCAAGAAGACGGGGTAGAGATCTGGGGCGACGGCTCCACGTTCAAGGGCAACGACATCGAGCGGTTCTATCGCTACGGCCTACTTGCTAACCCGAACCTGCGAATCTACAAGCCTTGGCTCGATGCCGACTTCGTGGAGCAACTCGGCGGT
>JAAZCT010000200.1 GCA_012513165.1 Actinomycetales bacterium | reverse complement strand
TCAGCAACGAGAGCAGCGAGTGCCTCGGCCTTAGGAGCAACCAGGAAGTCTGCGAAGACCTGATCTGCATAGGTGTAGATCTTCTCTGCGCCATAGCTAGCCAAGGTTGCCGCATCAGCTTCGCCAAAGACGACTGCCGAAGGAGCACCAATAGCTTGAGCAATCGTCAAGAGTTCCAAAGAAGGCTTGGAGACCTTGCCGTCAACGGCATCAATCAATACGAGTACTTCACTCATGAATTCCAGTCCCTTCTCAGACAAACTTCTTGCCGGCAAGGAACTCGACGAGCTTGACGCCGCCGTCTCCTTCGTCGGTCACGATTTCGCCAGCAGCACGTGGAGGACGTGGCGAATTGGATTCAACAGCCGACCAGGCGTTGTCGAGGCCGACTTCGCCAGCGTCGATGCCCAAGTCAGCGAGTGACCACTCGTCGACTGGCTTCTTCTTGGCAGCCATGATGCCCTTGAACGATGGGTAACGAGCTTCACCGGTCTGGTCGGTAACCGAGACGACAACTTTGCCGCTGGCTTCAACCGTTTGGGTGGCCGTATCGCCATCGCGGCGGATGCGAACCGTATCGCCATCGACGGTCACTTCGGATGCGAAGGTGACAGCCGGGAGGCCGAGACGTTCTGCGACGAGCGTGGGAACAACGCCCAAGCCGCCGTCAGTGGAAGCCATACCAAAGAACACGAGGTCATAGTCGAGTTTTTCAATGGCCTTTGCGAGTACGAGTGAGGTTGCAAATGCATCGGATCCGGCAATCGCGTCATCTACAACGTGAACGCCAGCATCGGCGCCCATCTGCAGAGCCTTGCGAACCGCGTCAGCAGCATCGTCAGGGCCGACAGTAAGAACGGTAACTTCACCGTCTCCTGCTTCGACTACCTGAAGTGCTTGCTCAACTGCGTATTCGTCAAGTTCGGAAAGCAAACCGTCTACGTTTTCACGATCGACGGTGTTATCGGATTCGAACGTGCGGTCAGCCGTAGCGTCGGGCACGTACTTCACAGCGACAACAATCTTGGTCACGAGGACCCTCCTGTGAATTCTGTTCGGAATGCAGGCCCCAGGTTTGAAGACCTACGTGTTTTGGCCAACTTTAGCCGCGCAGGATGTCACGCGGGCAAAGAGACCCATAATTGGGATTTAGGCTACCCTGATTTGTTGCTTCTAGGACCGCTCAAACTTGTGGTTCTCGTCACGCCCCAGATTCAGGACTGTCACTTGCCGGTGAATTGGGCCTTGCCTGGCCCGTTTTCCATAAACGATGTCATGCCGTTTTTCTGGTCCTCGGTGGCGAAGAGCCCCGTGAATCCAGCTCGTTCAATCTCGAGTCCGGTTTGCAGGTCCACTTCGAGGCCACGATCAATCACGTCTTTGGCGACACGCAGCGCAACGCTGGCGGCACCCACGAAGGATTTAGCCCACTCGACGGCCTTGGCGTAAACCTCGTCTGCCGCGTGCACTTGGTCGACCAAGCCGATCTCGAGCGCTTCGGATGCGGAAACGAACCGGCCGGTGTAGATCAAGTCTTTGGCTTTAGCCGGACCGACAAGACGCGCCAAGCGTTGCGTGCCGCCCGCGCCAGGAATGATGCCGAGCAAAATTTCAGGCTGGCCGAGTTTCGCGTTGTCGGCACAGAACCGCAGATCCGTTGACAGCGCCAGTTCGAGTCCGCCACCGAGCGCAACGCCGGTGATCGCCGAAACAGTGGGCTTCCCGATCTTGGCGATCTCGCGCGTGAACTCTTGCAGCAAATGGCCATGAGACAGCATCTCGGTGTAGCCCATGTCCGACATTTCTTTAATATCGGCGCCCGCCGCGTACACCCGTTCGCCGCCGTAGAT
>JAAZCT010000199.1 GCA_012513165.1 Actinomycetales bacterium | reverse complement strand
CCTCTTTCCCTAAGGCAAGCAATTCACCCATTCGCTGTTCAAGAAGCTCAAAATCACCAATTCCAGGAATCCACTCCTTATAAATAATTCTAGGAATACTCGGCTTCCAGCCTTGAACTCTCTGGCAAACAATCCCGACCTTGACCGGGCGATACTGAGCCAAAGTCCTATCTAAAGCGGCGATTAGCCCGAACAGGATCATTTCAAAAAAGCCACCCGTCCAGGTAAACGGCATCAACCACATACCTTTGCTTGCCCAATTAACCGTAAACCTGTAGCCATCACGGATGATCGAGTTTTCATCTTCATCCCACTCATCAAAGTACTGCCATTCGTCCATTTGATTAACCCAGCATCTTTCTTGTCAACCCACTGGAAATTCCGATGTAGCGCTCATCAGTCGTCCACCCGTGACAGCCCATGATCTGGGTTCAGACAATTGCAAGAACAATGCCACATTGCTGGGTCTAAAGAGACGCAAGCAGCGCGAATCCAAGTGAAATGACTATTCCGGGCTACAAACTACGGACAGAAAATCCCAACAGAGACAGCCAGTAACAAAAGTGATAATTCCGGCAGACGGCGAGGCTCAGCGGTTAAACGTGCTCTGGGTCTTCTCCAGCCCGTGAGCAATGAGGCTCTCAACGGCGTCAGCGGCTTCTTGGACGACGATGTCGATCTCGGTGCGCTCGTCCTTCGTGAACGGTTTCAGCACGAAATCGTGAACCGACTGCCGTCCCAAAGGCCGACCAATACCCACCCGAACTCGGTGGAAGTCGCCTGTGCCCAAAGCTTGGCGAATCGACTTGAGACCGTTGTGGCCGTTGTCTCCGCCGCCGGTCTTGATCCGCAGCGCACCCACCGGGATATCGAGTTCGTCGTGAATCACGATGAGTTTGTCTGGGGTCACCGAGAAGTACTTCATGATGGCAGCAACCGGGCCGCCGCTCTCGTTCATATAACCGCGAGAACGGCCCAACACAACTGGCTCTTGCACGAGCCGCCCGGAAACCACCTCGGCGCGGCTAGGTTTGTGAAGCGCAAACGAGCCGCCCACCCTGGTGGACAGCTCGTCTGTTACAAAATACCCGACGTTGTGCCGGGTGGCTGCGTACGTTGGGCCCGGATTTCCGAGCCCAACGATCAGCCAAGTCATCCTGCCTCGGTTGCCTCAGCGGCAGGTGCTGCTTCAGCGGCAGTTTCTTCAGCGTCGCCTTCCATATCAGCGGCGCTTGGCGCTTCGGTGAGGTTGACCAAAAGCAAGTCGCCTTCGTCTGCAAGCGTTGCGCCCTTGGGCAAGGTGATGTCGCTAGCGTGAATGCTGGTTCCTGCTTCGAGCCCGTCGAGCGAAACCTCGACCTCTTCTGGGATGTGCGTGGCTTCAACTTCGAGTTTGATCGTCGTGACAACGGTGACGACCAAAGTGCCAGGTGCAGGCGAACCGGTGTGGGTCAAAGGAATCTCGACGGAGACCTTTTCGCCCTTCTTGACGATGAGCAAGTCAACGTGTTCGATGTCGCCACGCAAAGGATCGCGCTGGATCTGGCGTGGAATACCGAGGAGAGTTTCGGAGCCAGTGGTGATCTCAAGCAATGCGTTGGCGTGCTTCAATGCCATCGTGCTCGCGTGGCCGGGAAGCGCGACGTGGATTGGGTCGCTGCCGTGACCATAGAGAACGGCAGGAATCTTGCCTTCACGGCGGAGACGGCGGGCCGCACCTTTGCCGAACTCAGTGCGGGTTTCGGCGGAAATCTTCAGATCAGACACGGGTTTCTCCTGCTGGTTCTCAGTAGTTTTACGTTCGTTATATGGCGCTCAACACGGCACTCTGTGGAGCGCCCTATCGATTACGGTCGCACTGGGTGCGGCCCTCGCCGAGGCATCGGAAAGTCTACCTCAGTGGCTCTCTCGCGCCAAAATCGGGCGCGAGCAGCCGCGATTATTCACTCCTCAAAGAGGCTCGTGACCGAGCCGTCTTCGAACACCGCAGAAACTGCTTTCGCCAGCAGCGGTGCAATGGACAGCACCGTGAGCTTGTCGAAACTCATCTCGTCAGTGAGCGGCAGCGTGTTCGTCACGATGACTTCGGTCGCAACCGAGTTCGAGAGTCGCTCAACTGCCGGGCCAGAAAAGACCGCGTGAGTCGAAACGATGACAACCTCTGCCGCTCCGTCGTTCATGAGTGCTTCGGCGGCCTGGACGATCGTTCCGCCCGTGTCGATCAAGTCGTCAACCAGAATGCAGGTACGGCCAGTAACCTCGCCAACGACGCGGTTGGCCTTGGTTTGATTGGGCTGATTGATATCGCGGGTCTTGTGGATGAACGCCAGAGGCGCGCCGCCGAACGCCTTCGCCCAAGACTCTGCCACCTTGATGCGGCCAGCGTCAGGCGAAACCACTGCCAGCTGCTTATCGCCATACTTGGCCTTCACATGTTCGACCAAAATCGGCATAGCCAAAAGGTGATCAACCGGTCCGTCGAAGAACCCTTGAATTTGCGCCGTGTGCAAGTCGACTGTCATCAACCGGTCTGCGCCTGCCGTGAGGAACAGATCTGCCATGAGCCGAGCGCTGATGGGCTCGCGGCCCAAGTGCTTCTTATCTTGGCGAGCGTAACCATAGAACGGGAGAATCACGGTGATTCGTTTCGCCGAAGCACGCTTGAGCGCATCAATCATGATCAGTTGTTCCATGATCGCTTCGTTGATCGGCGCGGCGTGACTTTGGATGACGAAAGCATCGCAGCCTCGAACCGATTCGTTGAACCGGACGTAGATCTCACCGTTCGCGAAATCGTAGGCCGTGGTGGGGACGAGATCCACGCCGAGAATGGCTGCGACTTCTTGAGCTAGATCCGGGTGCGCCCGCCCCGACATCAACATGAGGTTTTTGGTCGGGGTGCGTTTGCTGGAGCTATTCGATGTCACCAGTGTTCTCCTGAGGCAGCTGTTTGGCGGCGCGGGCCGAGTCACTTTCGGGTCGTGCTCGTTCAACCCACTCTTCAATGTTCCTCTGTGAGCCAGCCGACACTGCAAGTGCCCCTGCCGGAACATCTTCGCGCAGGATCGAGCCGGCACCCGTGTATGCGCCGTTGCCCACCGAAACCGGCGCAATCAGCACGTTGTCGCAACCGATTCGCACCGATTCGCCGATCACGGTTCGGTGCTTCTTTTGCCCGTCATAGTTGGCTGTAATGGTCCCCGCGCCGACGTTGGCGCCCGTGCCGATGTCGGCATCACCCATATAAGACAGGTGAGGCACTTTCGCCCCAACTCCCACAGTGGTGTTCTTCAGTTCCACGAACGCGCCCGCTTTCGCACGCTCGCGAAGTTCGGTTCCGGGCCGCAAATACGTGAACGGGCCGATGGTGGCTTTGGGTCCGATAACCACGTCGGACGCATCCGTGCGGACCACGCTTGCCCCATCACCGACCTCAACGTTGCGCAAGGTGGTGTCCGGGCCAACGACGACTCCTCCACCTACCGTGCTTGCTCCGAGGATCTGCGGCCCCGGGTGAAGGAGCGTGTCTGGACCGATTGACGCTGCCCTGTCGATCCAGGTGGTGGCCGGGTCAACGATCGTGACGCCCTCGGCCATCCAGCGTCTGGTGATTCGCTGATTGAGTTCTCGCCCCATCGCCGACAACTGGTTGCGGTCGTTGACGCCTTTGGTTTGCCACACGTCCTCGAGAACGTGCGCGCCCACGAGGAGCCCTTCAGAAACGGCCGCCGCGACAATGTCGGTGAGGTACAACTCGCTTTGTGCGTTGTCGCTTGTCAACGCGCGCACTGCGCGGTTCAAAAACTCTCCGCTGACAACCAAGATCCCGCTGTTGACTTCATCAACCAACAGTTCGGTTTGGCTGGCGTCTTTGTGTTCCCGAATCGCTGTCACTGCGCCCGACTCGTCGCGAAGGATGCGCCCGTAACCCGTCGGGTCGGCGAACTTCGAGGTGAGAATGGTGACGGTTTCGCCCGATGTTTCGTGACTAGCGATCAACTCGGTCAACGTTTCGGCCGTCAGGAGCGGCAGGTCGGCGTAGGTGATGAGGTAGGTGTCGGCCCCGCTCGTATCGACGTCTAACGCGCATCGCACCGCATCGCCGGTCCCGTTCTGTTCGTGCTGCACGGCGACGGTCGCATCCGGGGCGCAAGTCACGAGTGCGGCCTGCACTTGTTCACGGTCGTGGCCTACTACGGCAACAACTGAATCAGCCCCGGTTCCCCTGACCGCCGCAAGCGAGTGTTCCAGCATGGAACGCCCGGAGATTTCGTGAAGAACCTTTGCACGGGCCGACTTCATTCGTGTTCCGGCGCCAGCAGCAAGCACAATCGCGACAGTCTTTTTCACAGGTCTCCTCGTGACGTTCCTCTAAAAGCACTTAGGCGTAGAAACCAGTTGGCACTAGTCTCTACGCCCAAGCCTAAGTGTTGTGGCGAGTTCCCCGCAGGGGCCTTCACTTGCTGAACTACTTTTTGGTTCGTACTCTCACGTTTTTGGCTGCAGGCTTTGTCTTTGCCGAACCCAAATAGCGGATCGTATACGTCTGGCTTCCCTTTGGCTGTTTCGACAGTTTGACCGTGGCTTTGCCACTCTTTTTGAGTTTGACGGTCTTGACCTTTTGGGTTCCGCGATACACCGCGACCTGGCCGCTGGCCGCCTTCTTGTTCGACTTCACCGCAACTGCGAACTCGACCTTGCGTTTTTTCTTGGCCTTCGTTTTGACCCCCAAGGTGGAGGTTTGCTTCGCAACCTTCGGAGAATCGGCCCTCGGCGTCAACGCTGGCGCAGTGACATCCGTTGTCGTATCGGAGGTAAAAGTTCCAAAGTCATAGTCAGGGTTCTCGCCAATTACGTTGACTCGGATGTGCTTCCCAAGCGCTTCTGGAGGTACTGTCACTGAAGGCGCCGTGGTCTCAGCGAACACCCGCTCGGTTTCGTATTGATCCTGTCCAACAATGCTCCAACGATAGGTATAAGAAGCATTCTCGAGATTGCATTCGAGCCTTCGCTCCTTAGCGTCGCTGAAGGGCACCCACATGCCACCGCTGGTCGAGATTGTCTCCCCGACGCGAGGAGGCGTCGTCGAAATCCTCATCAACGTTGTATCGCAGAAGTTGCGCCAGTCCCCGGAAAGCGAATCCATAAGAACGGCAGGCAACCGCAACTGCTGCCCCTCAGTAATGACGACGTCCTCGGCATCTTCCAAAGAACTAGCACCGCCGGAGAAGACAGCCCTGTAGAAGCCGGGGTAGGGGGCCCTAAACTCGAAACGGTAAGTGCCTGGGGACAGGTCGCTGATCGTGAAATCTCCAGTTTCGGGACGGGCAACCCCAGCGAGTTCGAACTCTGCCGTATCCGGATCTTGCCTAAACGCCACAACGTCAAACGAACCCTGATAATCGAGCTCGTAAATAGGACCGTCAACAGGTGTCGACACTGTTCCCGAGACCGTGGCGGATTTGAGGAGTTTGACGTCGATGCCCGTTAAGGGCTGCCCTTCTCGGACCAAAATCTCTTTCGCTGATTCAGCATCATCCGTGTCTCCGAAGTATCGACTTAAGTACTTTCCCGTCGTGTTGAACCCGCCCTTATATCTTCCTTCTGGCAATCGAGCAATCTCGAAATAACCAT
>JAAZCT010000198.1 GCA_012513165.1 Actinomycetales bacterium | reverse complement strand
TTTGGTGCGTGCGCCGCATCGAATCGTTCCACGCTGAATCAAACTCGGGAGCGTTGATGACTTTCGTGAGCGCTTTGCTTGTGACGGACGCGACTTGGGTTGAGATGGCGGGCCCGAGAGGAATTTTCGCCGCGAACTGGGCGCTGGCCACGTTGACCACGGTACGACGAACCTGGTCATCTGAACCAATGGCAGCAGCGTTTTCCACAAACCCGGCTTCGTCGGCTAGGTGGGTGGTCGTCCACGTAGAAGCGATGCTGACTGCGAGGCCGACAGCGAATACGAGGTAGGCCACGATTCGAACGAGAGTCTTCATCAGACGCAATCTCCAGTCGATACGGTTTTCGTCGAGTTGTATCCCTTGCCGGCGGGCACCGTGACTTGATCGGCCGTCAGGGCGTATCCGGTGTTGGGCGCGCTCGACGAGGCGGCAAAGATCACGCCGAGGACTTGTCCGGATGCGGTCATGAGCGGTCCGCCCGAATTGCCTGGCAGAACGACGCCTCGGAAGGAAATGACTTCCCGAGGGTATTCGCCTTGCTGGTAAATGTTCGGGGAGTCAAACGTCATCACTCCGCGAACGCGGGCAGGGCCGGCTGACAAGGGTCCACCTTTGGGGTAGCCGACGACGGCAGTTCGGTCACCCTTGCCGGGCGGATCGGCGAAGAGAAGACGCGCAGTCTTGAGGCCCTTGACGCGAAGAACAGCAACATCGAGTTGGGGGTCGAAAACTACGGTCTTTGCCTCATACTCGGTCGTATTGATCGTGATTTTGGGGGCTGAAACTCCCGCCACGACGTGCGCATTAGTCATGACGAGTTCCGGCGCATAGACGAATCCGGATCCGGTGATGATCTCGTTGCATTTGGACCGACCCGAAACTTTTACGACGCTTTGCGCTGCTTTTCGGAGGCGTGCTTCTTCCACAATTTTCGGATCCGGTGCATCAACCTCGACCACAACTTCGCGCTCGAAGGGACTGAGGTACCGGGGGAACACGTCCGTGGTGATCGTCTTGGTCAAGCCGCTCAACTGGGTAGCCGCGGTTGGGGGCATGTGCGCGTCAATGTGGTCGAGTACTCGAGAATCTCGAACGGACTGACTGACAGAAAGTGTGGGCGCCGCAACGATGGCGAAACCAACGGCCCAAGCGACAGCCAACGCCAGAGCCCCGCCGAAAATCGCGCCCAATATCCCATTGACGCGCCGCGGCCAGCCCTCGGGGATCTTGAAAAGCTGCCCGACGTAGGACAGCACGATATTGCCAATCAAGCCACAACCGATCATGAGACCAATCGCAGAAATGGCGACGATGGGTTCTGGCGAACCGGGCTTGTAGAAGCGTTCAACTAGGTAGACACCCAGAACAAAACCGCCGACCAAACCAGTCCCGGAGAACAGGTTCGAAATCAGTCCATACTTCCAGCCAGCACGGATGAAAAACAGCACGAAGAGAACGATGACCACGTCGGTCCAGTTGATTTCCACTAAGGCCCTCCCGGAATCGGTCGTTCAATAGTGTCATCCCACGGTCGGTCCCAACCGAGATTCTCGAAGAGACGCGCGATAATTCCCGCGGTGAATCCCCACAACGGAGTGGGAGTCCCGATATCGAAAGCGGGTCCGCGCCAACCCGAAGGATGAACCACGCTAAACCGTCGCTCGGGTTCAAGCAGCAGTTCGATCGGCGGCCGAAGGATCGCTTCGACCTCATTGAGGCTGTGCGGCTGCAAATCTCTCGGCTCGGGCCAGTAGCCGAGGACGGTGGTGACAGCGTGATTACTGGGCGGCAACCACAGGGCCGGCAGGGTTCCGAAGACGGCCACTTATTCGGGGTTCAGCCCCACTTCCTCTTGAGATTCGCGCAAGGCGGTGTGGATGACGTCGCGGTCGGTCTCGTCTTGGCGACCTCCGGGAAAGGAGATTTGACCGGCATGGCTACGCATCGTGCTGGTGCGTTGGGTGAGGAGCAGTTCCGGGCCTTCGGCGCCTTCACCGAATAACATGAGCACGCCTGCGGGCCGGGCGTCGGGAGGAGGGAACGGAAAGCGAGGCGCGAGTTGCTCCGGTTGCAGCGTAGTGATCGCCTCCGCGACAGGCTGAAGCCAGGAGGGCAGATCGTCTTGCGTGAAATCGTTCATGCGCGGCCTTGGGTGGTGACTCTGCTTTCAGCCTCGACCGGATCGGTCGGGCCTATTCCATACGATGGGCATAGCCTAGCGACCGGGCACGCACCGCATTCCGGGCGTTGGGCGTGACAGCGCCGCCGCCCGTGCCAAATCACTCGGTGGCTCAGCATGGTCCAGTCGCGAGCTTCGAAGAGTGCCGCCACGGCCTTCTCTGTCTTGACCGGGTTGCCCGCTTCTTCGTCGGTCACCCACCCGAAGCGTTCAGCCAGTCGCATGAAGTGCGTATCGGCGGTGATGCCGGGGTGCCCGAAGGCATTGCCGAGCACCACGAGTG
>JAAZCT010000197.1 GCA_012513165.1 Actinomycetales bacterium | reverse complement strand
TTAGCAGGCGTGGCCTATGTCGCGAAGCACGTCTTGGGCAATCCAGTATTTGCGTCGTTCCTTTTCATCGGTTTCGTCGGACCGGCAGTCATCGCCGCGCCGTTGTGGGGGCGAGTGGCAAAGAAGCGCGGCAAGCGCAGGGGATTCATGTTCGCCTCGCTTGTGATGGCAGCGGGGCTGCTCGCAAATGTGGTGACGATCAGCGGGCACTGGGCCCCAGCGATCGTGGCCAGCGTCGTGATCGGGATCGGATATGCAGGCATCCAGCTCTTTCCACTGGCGATGTTGCCCGATATCGCCGCCTACGACGCAGAGGTCAGCGGAAAAAATCGAATCGGCGTGTATTCCGGCGTGTGGGCCGGCCTCGAATTGCTTGGCTTTGCGCTAGGTCCAGCGATCTTCGGGTTGCTGCTGTCGATGGGCGGCTACGTCTCTGGCGGAGGCGCCCAACCGGCCAGCGCGGGCCTTGCGATCGTGATCGGAATCTCTGTGATCCCGGGAGTCCTCGTGCTGGCCAGCGTGCTACTAATCCGCCGATACCGTTTGGATGATCAACTCAAAGGGACGGCTCGGCCGGAAGAATCGAGCAGCCTTCCTTGACGCTTCACAGCGCGCGTGATCGTCTGCCGGTCAAGGGTGCGCCACCCCGGAATCGTCTGGTGCAACTCTGACTCAAACTCAGCAAGGTGCGCGAGGGTGGCGAACCGTGCCATCACCATCATGTTTGCTGCCCCGACAACCTCGGCGCACCGAACAACGCCCGGCTGACGTGCAACGACCCGTGCCGACTCGAGCGTGTTGTCGACATTCGCATGGATGAGGACAGAACGACCCAAACCTACCGATTGTGCGGCCACGTCACAGCCCAAATGGAGTCCGTCAGCCGCAAGCGCCTGTGACAGCATGCGCCGCGCGGTTGCTTCGGAGGTGTCCAAACGTTCGGCCAGGGCCGCGTAACTCAGCCGAGCATCCTCACGCAGCGCCGTCACCAAAGCGTGAACGGTCGCGGCGGGCACGTCTCGAGTTGCGGGACTAGGCGGAGTCGTCAGTCCCCGTTTTTGTGTCTCTGACAGGACCCGGAGCGTCCACTGTGCATCTTCGCGGTGAACCTGAGCCAGGAAGTCATAGTTTGACGCCACGACGTCGGCTTCGCCCGACACCAGCTGGGTGATTCGCGAGCGAACCGATTCGATGCCGTGGCCCGCAACGACAAACACCACGTGATGCGAGCCCGAGACGAGATCGACCGCGATCACATCGGAATGTTGAGCAATGGCCAACGCGCAGGAGACCGCTGTGCCTGGTGCTACCTGCAAGCGCACGATAGCTGCGTCGGTGGTGGGAGTGAGCGAGCGTGCGCTGGGCCTCACCGTGAACCATGCGATGTTTTCGCGACACAAGCGATCCCAGCGACGAGCAGCCGTGGCTGCATCCACTCCGATCGTGCTGCCAATCCGAATCCACGGCGCTCGAGGAGAAATTTGGAGCGCGTGAACGAGCGCCAGATCGGTTTCGGGCATCACATCGAGGAGACGGAAATCATCGGGCACGTCATCAGAGTAGAACGAAATCGGCTAAAAGATCGTGATGACTATCGAAATCCGAATATAGGCGTCAAAAATATGCCGAAACTCGTAGTGTGACAGAGTGAGCGGAATTGATCTCGAGTCCATGCTGTCGACGATCCATGACTTGGTGGCGTTCTCTCCCCGAGCATCCGGAACATCAGGCGGGGAAGCCGCGGCATACTACGTGCATGAGCGGTTTGAGGCCGCTGGTTTAGATCGCGTGTGGTTCGAAGAAACCGATACGTATCAGTGGACGCCGACGGCCGCGAGCCTGGACGTCGATGGCGAAGCATTCGACGTGATGCCCGTGTTGCACAGCGCGTTGCCAGCTCACAACATCGTCGGTGATTTGGGGACAGGCCCACAGGGGATCCACGCGCGC
>JAAZCT010000196.1 GCA_012513165.1 Actinomycetales bacterium | reverse complement strand
TTCTAGAATTGATACGCCCTCAAATAAGAAGTATGGAAAGCCACATGCTCATCTCGAAGGGAAAGAAAGCTCCGGTGCAATAAACGTAGATGGTACCTGGCGTCATCCTGGCAAAATCACAAACAAGCAGAAAAAATGGCTCAACAAGAATGGCTGGAAGATAAAGTGAACTTTGACCGCATTAATTCGTTAGCCAATCGCTTAAGCAGTGCCATGACCGAGAACGAAGATTTTGCCGGCATGGTTTTGAATGGTCTGACATCATTGGAAGTTCGTGAGCTGCTTTCAAATCTTGTTGAGCAGGTTGGAGCTGAAAAGTGTTCGGTCGTGTCGTTGATTTCCGATGCTCGGCCAGTAGCGGGTGTTGCTGAAAACCATTTCGAGAACGACCTTGTTCCGTTTGATTGGCATCTCAACATTGATACGTATTCTGGAATATTTCCAATAGGTGGCAAGCGGGCTTTCACGGTTATCTCGAACGAGGCAGATTTGGGCAGTCGAATTCTGTGGTGGACGCAAGTTGATCAAGAGTCCGCTGGCGGTTTTTCGCGACAGATGGCGTGGACGTGGACGGCTACAGGATTTCTGCGTGAAAACATGTGGACTTATCCAGGCGTAGGCATGAAATGGAGTGAAGCTAGAGCAGATCGGCGCAATGCTCGTCGTGACCCTGTGGGCCGCGCCTTCCGGATTATTGATCAATTGCAGCCCGGCGAAGTTGCACAGTGGGATCTCGATGAGTTTTTTCTGCCAGGGAAGATTCCGAGTGTGGAAAAGGTAGACGATACCTTGTGCAGACTGTTTGCGGAGGCTGATCCGCGGGTCACGATAGAAGTGTTCATTAACGAATGTGAAGACTGTGAGCATTCCAAGGTCCACGCCTGCTGGCGTTTCGAACCGCCTCGGATTCATGTATACACACATTTAGGACTTACTGGCAGGGACTACCCGGGTGTGACTACCTTTGAACCGAACCTAGCGCCAACAATTTTTCCACGACTAGATGACGTCGCTGATTCGGTTTTTGAGAGTATGAACAGGCATGTTAGTTGTAACGAAGAAGAAGTAACTCCTCGAACTGTCTGGAATCGGGAAGCCCGATCGTGAATCACAGGGCTGTTATGTAGGTCGTGTAGGAGAATCCGACTATCGAAAGAACAACCATTCCGGTTAAGAAGAAGGCTCCGGTCGTGATAAGTGTCATCGCCCGTGAGATGACGATTGCTGAGGCGGCGCTTCGATGTAACCATGAGGCCGATATCGATGTCCGCGCCCGGTCCGAGGAATCTCTTGAATCGTTCTAAATAGCAAGCTAACGATAAATAAATCGGTCGCTAGCTGATAATCTCGCCAGTCTCGGGATCGAAGTCGTGGGTGTAATCAATCGGGTATGTGTCGTCGTCGGTCCAGTTGCTGCGGGCGATTGCTAAGTCTTGGTCGATTGCTTCCTTTCGGGCAGCAACCGCAGCAGGGGAAATGTGCCGCGAGAATCGACCTGTTGCTGGCCATGTTTTCGCGTGTCCTTCTGCGCAGTGATCTCCTACTCGTCTACGCATGCGTTCGAAAAACTGAGGCAGTCCGTATCGATGCCATTCCTCCATCGCGTCACTAACGGGGGAGTACTGGGCTTTGCGTCGCTGGTCAGCTAGGACCGCAATTTCGTGAACAAGGTGACGATGCTTCACCCAGCAGGCAGGTATCGCATCTGCTGGGTCAAACACGTATTCGTGGTTCAGCCACGTGACAACTTGATCTAGCCAGAGCCATAGTTCTCGTCTCGTATCTGGCCGCTGGACCGTTCCTGGATCCCATGGTCGAGGCAATGAACCTGGGTTCTTGAAGTTCGCTTGTTCAACCTCGCCTCCGTTATAGGCGAGCTCTAGTTCCCGATATGCAAGAGTCAATGCTTTTCCGGGCATCGGAAATGGATGAACCAAAACGGAGTCATCAGAAACCATGACGCACCGACTCTGCTCGCGCGGCAGCGCTTCGAGCTGCCGGACGAACACTTTGTTTGCGGACCCCATCAACGTGAGTGCGCATGAATTCAAGTTGCTTCTTGAGAACGGCACCACGCTTGCCGTCGATTGCTCGATGTAGTTTCGCGATGATTGGTTTGCCATTTTCGGCAACGATCCGAAACCACTGGCTGAACGCTCCTGAAAATATTTACAGTCAGCTACGGCAACAAGAAGTTGCTTAAGGCTCTTAGTAACTGATCTGGGTGTGTGC
>JAAZCT010000195.1 GCA_012513165.1 Actinomycetales bacterium | reverse complement strand
TCGTGGGTCTATTCGTCAGCCTGTTCTTGCCGAAGAAGCGGAACCCGTTTCAGGGCGACGACGCTGCGCCGTCCGCGGCGACACTGATCCACTGATCCAACGTCAAACTCAGGGTGAGTTTCGGGCGACTTTCCAGTTGGTGGCTTGAGCGATAGGCCGCACCACCATCAAGTCGATGTTGACGTGATCCGGGCGTGTGGCGATCCAATCGACCGCGTCGGCGATATCTTCGGCGAGCAGCGGCGCATCGACGCCGGCGTATACCGAGTCGGCTCGATCGGCGTCGCCCGCAAAGCGGTTGAGCGAGAACTCTTCGGTGTGGACCATGCCGGGTGCCACTTCGCTGACGCGAACGGGCAAGCCGTTCAATTCGAGGCGCAGCGTTTCGGTGATGGCTTTCAACCCGTGTTTAGCCGCGGTGTATCCGCCGCCGCCCTCATAGGTGGAATGCCCGGCTGTCGATCCGATGTTGATGATCGTCCCTGCTCCCGAAGCGATCAACGCTGGAGCGAATGCCTGCGTGACCGACACCGTGCCGAGCACGTTGACTTCATACATCTGACGCCAGCCGGCTAGATCCGCACCGATCACGGGTTCCAAACCGATCGCGCCACCGGCGTTGTTCACCAATACGTTCAGGTGTTCGCCGACCTGCTCAGAGGCGTGCGCCACACTCGCAGGATCGGTGATATCGCAGGCGATCGCGGTCCCACCGATCTCGGTCGCGAGCTGTGCGATCCGCTCCTCGCGACGAGCAAGGCAGAACACGTGGAATCCGCTGGCGGCGAGGGCTCGGGCGCTGGCGGCGCCGATGCCGCTGCTCGCACCCGTTACGACTGCAGTCTTCATAAGGTCAGCGTGCCAGAATGGAACTTATGGTGGAAGGCAGGGCACGACGTATCGCGATGCTTTCGGCGCACACGTCCCCCTTAGAGCAGCCCGGTTCGGGTGATGCGGGTGGCATGAACGTGTATGTTCTCGAACTCTCGCGGCGGCTCGCCCGCAGTGGAATCGAGGTCGAGATCTTCACTCGGGCCACGAGTCGTCATCAGCCACCCGTTGAGGACGACGAACCGGGCGTGCGCGTCCACAACGTTGCTGCCGGCCCGTTCGAGGGCTTAACCAAAGACGAGTTGCCCACGCAAATGTGTGCGTTCGTTCGTGACGTGTTGCGCGTCGAAGCGATGCACGAGCCGGGGTATTTCGATCTGATTCACTCGCACTATTGGCTCTCGGGCCAGGTGGGCACGGTGCTGCGCGATCGGTGGAACGTGCCGCTCGTGCACACGATGCACACTATGGCGAAGGTCAAGAACCTAGCGTTGGCTGAAGGCGATACTCCCGAGCCGCGCGGACGAGTGCGCGGTGAACAAGAGATCGTGCGCGTCGCAGACCGGCTGATCGCGAACACGGACGAAGAACGTCACGAACTCATCGATTTGTATGAAGCCGATCCGGCCAAGGTCAGTGTGGTGCACCCGGGGGTAGACCTGTCGGTGTTTGAGCGAACGCGTGCTCCCCAAGTGCCGCCGCTGGTGTTGTTCGCCGGCCGGATTCAGCCGCTCAAATCACCCGACACGCTGCTGCGAGCTTCGGCCTTGCTCGCTGATGTCGACCATCGGGTGGCGATCGTGGGTGGAGTCTCGGGCTCCGGCGCGGAACGCCCGGAAGCGATGGCAGACCTTGCGGCTGAGTTGGGGATCGCGGATCGCGTGGACTTCGTTCCGGCCGTGAGCCAGGCCGAGCTCGCTGACTGGTATTCACGAGCCAGTGCGGTGTGTGTGCCTTCATATAACGAGTCCTTCGGGCTGGTGGCGATCGAGGCGCAGGCCTGCGGCACTCCCGTGGTCGCGTCGCGCGTCGGCGGGCTTGCCACAGCGGTCGCTGATGGCGTCACGGGCACGCTCGTCGACGGACACGATCCGGCCGATTTCGCTGCTGCACTGCGTCCGTACTTGACCAACTTCGAGTTCCGAGACACGGTCGGTGCGAAAGCGATCGAACACGCTGGGGGCTTCGGATGGAATACAACGGCCGCGAAAACACTTGAGGTTTATCGAGAAGCCTGGCAGGAGTTCACATGACGATTCACG
>JAAZCT010000194.1 GCA_012513165.1 Actinomycetales bacterium | reverse complement strand
GTTCGTGAGCGAAACCTCTGATCAATTCATGGTCGGGCACGCACAGGCCTCGTATTACCGGCTGTTGCTGGAGTCTGGCGTTCGCATTTGGCGCTATCCAGATCCGTGGATCCTGCACTCGAAACACTTCACCGTCGATGACACAGCAGCTGTGATCGGTTCGAGCAATATGGACATGCGTTCGTTCAGCCTGAATTACGAGATTTCGATGATCATGCTCGGCCCCGAAATCGTGGCAGATATGCGCACCATCGAAGATCGCTATCGGGCCATTTCCAAAGAGTTGACGCTCGATGAGTGGCTGAAACGCTCTGCCGGGAAAAAATACCTCGACAACGTTTTTCGCTTGACTTCTGCCCTGCAGTAGGATCCGTCGATGGCGTGTATCCGCTTCACTACATGACGGCTTAATTCCCAACTGGCTCAGGCAATCGAACGGATGTAGAATCGCGAAGTTAACTTCGACGAGGAGCGCACACGTGACCCACATGATTCAAGCAACAGGTCTGGTCAAGACCTACAAAGAAGTTAACGCTTTGGATGGATTGGATCTTTGCGTACCTCAGGGTAGCGTTTTAGGCCTGCTCGGTCCGAATGGCGCGGGCAAAACAACAGCCGTGAGGATTTTGACCACCTTGCTCAAAGCTAATAGCGGTCAAGCTACTGTCGCGGGCTTTGATGTATTAAAACAGCCAGACGAGGTGCGAAAGAACATCGGACTCTCGGGCCAATTTGCTGCGGTCGATGAATATCTCACCGGATTCGAGAACCTTCGCATGGTGGCTCGACTTTACGGAATGAACGTCCGCGATGCTAGCGCTCGTGCCCGCGAACTATTGGAGCGTTTTGGTTTGAACGATGCAGCCGACCGTCCATCAAAAACCTACTCAGGGGGAATGCGTCGCCGCCTCGATCTTGCCGGCGCTTTAGTCGCGAACCCGCCGGTTCTCGTATTAGACGAACCTACAACTGGACTCGATCCAGGCAGCCGTCAACAAATGTGGGACGTTATCGAAGGTCTGGTAGCCAATGGAACGCCACTCCTGTTGACGACCCAATATTTAGAAGAGGCCGATCTGCTGGCCGACAACATCATCGTCATCAATCACGGACGAGCGATTGCTGAAGGAACTGCCGACCAACTTAAGTCTCGAACCGGTGGTCAACGGATTGACGTCCTGACTGAACATCTTGAAGACACAGCGCGCACGGCAGCGCTTGTAGACCAGGTGTCTCTGGGTAACGTCAAAGTCAAAGGTCGCTCGGTGTCTGCAGCTATTTCGGGTGATGGCGCGAGTCACCTAGTTCGAGTAGGCCAAAGTCTCATCGACGCCGGAATCCCGGTGCTTGATTTGGGTTTGCGTCGCCCGACGCTTGACGACGTATTCTTAGCGCTCACAGGTCGCGACACGACTGATGCGTCGACGGAGGACGAGGCATGAGACTCACCCGAGTTGCAGTAGACGGTTGGGTCGTTGCCCAACGAAATCTCATCAAGATCAAACGAGTTCCCGAGATCATGGTTTTCGTTCTGATCTCGCCGATCATGTTCGTCGTCTTATTTGCCTATGTTTTCGGAGGTGCAATTGATGCGGGCCCTGGTTTGGATTACAAAGAGTTTCTCATCGGTGGGATCTTCGCCCAGACAGTCGTTTTTGGTGCCACGTTCACGGGCGCAAGTCTTGCGGAAGACATGCAAAAAGGGTTCATCGACCGATTCCGCAGCCTTCCAATGTCTCGTTCGGCGGTCTTGGTAGGTCGCACGGGCAGCGACATTGTTTACAACCTGGTATCACTCCTCGTGATGGCAATGACAGGTTTGCTCGTCGGCTGGCGGGCTCGTGGCGACGTGCTCGATACACTGGGGGCGTTCGCTTTGCTTGTGCTTTTCGCGTACGCGATCAGTTGGATTATGGCGTACATCGGACTCATTGTGCCAAGCGTTGACGTGATCAACAATGCCTCGTTCATCGTGATCATGCCATTGACATTCGTGTCGAACGCGTTCGTTCCAACCGATTCATTCCCATCGTTTTTGAAGGGATTTGTGGAGTGGAATCCGGTATCATCCGTGACTCAAGCCGTTCGTGAGCTATTCGGGAATGTGCCGGAAGGAATGCCAATCGCTGACGCATGGTCGATGCAACATCCAGTGCTGTACACGATCCTATGGGTGGCCGTAATTCTCTTAGTCTTTGTGCCATTGTCGGTACGAACTTACGAGCGAGCTACGGCCAAGTAGCGTTCGATCGCCAACGCTAGGGCGCGTCACGAGTTGGTTGTCGGGTCCGTGTCGTAGGCTTGGGTTTCTTCCCCCAACCGGCCCGAAGTGGGCACCATCTGTCGTTCGCGGAGGCCAAAGAAAGCAATGTCGAGTTCCTCGAGTTTCGTGCATTTGCACGTACATACTGAATACTCGATGCTCGATGGAGCCTCGCTCCTCGATGGCCTCTTTGAGCACACCGCAGAACTGGGCATGCCGGCCATTGCCATGACAGATCACGGCAACCTACACGGCGCTTACGATTTCTGGTCTAAAGCTCGCGAACATGGGGTCAAGCCGATCATCGGCCTAGAGGCCTACCTCACGCCCGGCACTCACCGAACAGAGCGCAAGCGGGTGCGCTGGGGGCGTGGCGGCACCGAAGGGGAAGGCGAAGGCGGAGACGACGTCTCGGGTGGCGGCTCCTATACCCACATGACGAT
>JAAZCT010000024.1 GCA_012513165.1 Actinomycetales bacterium | reverse complement strand
GTACAACGGTTGCGTGAAGAAGTCGACACGCTCATCGTTATCCCGAACGACCGTTTGCTCTCGATCAGCGACCAGAGCATCAGCCTGCTCGACGCATTCCGTCAAGCAGATCAGGTGCTATACCAAGGCGTTTCGGGCATTTCCGAACTCATCACCACGCCAGGCTTGATTAACGTCGACTTTGCAGACGTCAAGTCGATCATGAGCGATGCGGGTTCGGCGCTCATGGGAATTGGTTCGGCACGAGGCGAGCGCAGGGCGGCCGTTGCGGCTGAACTCGCTGTCTCCAGTCCTCTGCTTGAAGCCTCGATCGAAGGCGCACGTGGTGTGCTGCTCTCGATCGCTGGTGGCTCCGACTTGGGTCTATTCGAGATCAACGATGCAGCAGAACTCGTCCAAGAAGCAGTCCACCCTGACGCGAAGATCATCTTCGGAACCGTCATCGATGACGGGCTGGGCGACGAAGTTCGCATCACTGTCATCGCAGCAGGTTTCGATGGCGGCGAACCCAAACAACGCGATGCAAGCCAGCCAGCCTTGATCAAGGATCGGGCCGATCAGTCAATCGCAGGTGCGAACGAATCGGGTCACAACGACGTAACTCCTGAACCTGTTCCGGTTCCTGCAGCTGAAGAGAAGTACGGCGACTCGCTCGACATCCCGGACTTCCTGCGCTGACGTGTCGTCTACGTCTGAGTTGTGGTGGGAATCCTATAGCGATGATTCCATCGTCGTTGCTTTCACCGATGCTCGAAGCGACCTGGGGAATATGTCTCGCGAAGGCGAGGGCGTTGTTCGGTCCCCTCTCGAACAACAGCACTACCTTCAAGACCTCTTGGGTCCTCACGTGCATGACGCGAGCGTTGTGCACATGAACCAAGTGCATGGAATCGACGTAGTGATCGCAAACCCGGACACGACGCCAACGGCTGATGCGTTGATCATTGACCGCATCGGGGTGGCGGCCGTGGTGCGAGTTGCTGATTGCGTGCCAATCGTGATCGCCGCACCCGGCCAACAGCTCGCTGCCGTCGTTCATGCTGGGCGCGTTGGGATGGCTGCTCGGATCGTTCAACAGGTATGTAGTGAATTACGCGCTCGCGGCGCTCAGGACCTCACCGCATGGGTAGGTCCGCGCGCTTGCGGCTCCTGTTATGAAGTTCCCGCAGAAATGCGGGCCGAGGTAGCAGCTGCAGAACCGGCCGCGTTCTCGGAAACATCCTGGGGCACGCCTGCGCTGGACGTCGGGGCTGCGGTCGTGGCTCAGCTCACGCGAGAAGACGTCGAAGTCCACGATCTAGGCACCGGCACATGCACGATCGAAGACGAGCGATTTTGGTCGTACCGCAGGCAAGGCAAGCAAGCTGGACGTTTTGGCGCGGTCGTCGCACTACGTCCGAGACAGGTCGCATGACGCTCACGCGGCAAGCAGAAATAGCCGCGAATCTTGACCGAGTTGAAACCCAGATCGCCCAGGCCTGCGAGGCCGCCGGGCGTGCTCGAGATGAAGTTACGCTCATTGCTGTCACCAAGACCTACCCGGCCTCGGACGCTGAGATTCTGGCAGAACTGGGTGTTGCCGACGTGGGCGAAAATCGGCACCCAGAAGCAGAGCGCAAAAAAAGCGAAACGCGTGCCGATCTGCGGTGGCATTTCTTGGGTGGCTTACAAACAAACAAGGCCGCTGCCGTAGCAAAATACGCCGACATGGTCCACAGCGTAGATCGACCCAAATTAGTTCGTGCGCTCAACCAGGGGGCTGAGTCTGCCGGTCGCATGCTCGATTGTCTGGTCCAAGTCGATTTCGATACCACCGACCCCGGGCGGGCAGGAGTCGAGCCAGACAAGGCACTCGAATTGGCTGACCTAGTTTCCCAATCGGACCACCTCCACCTCGCTGGTCTGATGGTGGTCGCGCCACTGGGAGTCGATCCGGAGCCGGTCTTTGCACAGTTAGCCACCCTCAGTAAACAACTTCAAGAACTGCACCCGTCTGCGTCGGTCGTGTCCGCAGGCATGAGCCAAGACTTCGCGACGGCAATTAAATATGGAACGACACACGTGCGGATCGGTCGTTCGATCCTCGGTAATCGCTAGTAACTGAAGTAATCTCGTAACGAGTGTTCATCGCAGATGGGACGGAAAATATGGCTGGCACAATGCGCAAAATGGGCGAGTACCTCGGACTCGTGACTCAAGAGCAGTATGAAGACTACGAGTCGCAAGACTACGAGGCACCTACGCAGATTCAACCTGCTCTGCGCCGGGCGCCAGCCCCCGCACCGCGTCCGGTCACGCCAATCAACGAACAACGTGCTCCCGCTCCCACCGCCCTTGCGGATCTGGCGCGGATTGAAATGATCGCCCCGCAGAACTACAACGATGCTCGTCCGATTGGCGAATCGTTTAGGTCCGGAGTTCCGGTCATCATGAATCTCTCTGACATCAGTGATGACGATGCTAAACGCCTCGTGGACTTTGCAGCTGGTTTGGTTTTTGCCGTTCACGGAACGATTAATCGGATTACGGCCAAGGTCTTCTTGCTTTCGCCTGAAAACGTGGACGTGAGCGACGAAGACAAAGCCGCGATTGCCGCCGGCGGATTTTATAACCAGAGTTGACCCTTGTCGCCTCTAGCGTTTGCTCTGGATCTGCTCCTCAGTATTTTCTATTTCATCGTCCTCGCTCGTGTTGTCATCGGCTTCATCGAATTTGTGGTTCGTGATTGGAGCCCTCGCGGGTTCGTCGCGGTTATTTGCGAGTTAGTCTTCTCCGTCACGGATCCGCCTATGCGGTTTATTAGTAAATATGTTCCGCCGGTCAGGATCGGGGCAGTTGCACTCGACCTTTCCCCGCTGATTCTGTTGCTTGGTATCGTTTTTCTTCGTTTTTTGGTCGTTGCATTCTTGTGAGGCAGAAGATAGTTCTTGGGGTTCCTTCCGCGACATAGCGTTGAGGCGGTACGGTAGAACACGGTCATTGCACTTACTCCCCACATATTGACCACCTGACGAAAGAGGAGACCCATGGCGTTGACGCCCCAGGACATCCGCGACAAGCAGTTCACGGCCGTACGGTTGCGTGACGGCTATGACATGGGTGAAGTTGAACAGTTCCTTGATGAGGTTGAGGTCGAGTTTGAACGCCTCAGCAAAGAGAACGACAGCTTGAAGGCCAAGATTGCCGAGCTCGAATCCGCTCTCGACCAAGCGTCGAAAGCCCCGGCTCCGGCGGCAGCGCGCCCAGCGCCAGCCCCAGTACCGGCTCCTGCGCCTGTACCCACACCTGCGCCTACGCCAGTCGTGAAAGAAGAGCCGAAGCCTGTTGTGCAGCAAGCTCCCGTCAAGGTCACAACGACGGCAGAGGCGTCGACCGCAGCTGCGCGTTTGCTCGAGATCGCCTCGACCAACGCAGACCAATTGATGGATGCTGCAAAGGACGAAGCCGATGGCATCTTGGCCGTCGCCAAGACCGAAGCAGACAAATTGTCGGCTGAAGCGCGTCGCAACGCCGATACGCTCAACTATGAGTCGCGCAAGAAGGCCGAACAACTCGACAACGAAACGGAATCGCGTCGTCAAGAGGTTCTTTCGGCATTGCAGCGTGAACGTGAAGATCTCGAAACCGAGATCGACCACTTGCGTGCATACGAGCGCGAATACCGTTCACGTTTGAAGAGTTACTTCCAAGATCAGCTGGCCAACTTGGAAAGCGGAACTCAGGTCGAGCCTCGCCGTGATGGTGCGCTCGAAGGCTGACTCTGCCAGACGACATTAAAATGTGGCCCCACCGAAATGGTGGGGCCACATTTTTTGCTCTGAACTTGGCTATCTAGACCTTCGAAAGTTCGAAGGTCAAACCAAGATCTGCTTCGTGATGGCCATCAGTCGAATCGACGCGCACGAACTCCGTCGCCAAAATCTCACGTGCGATGTCTTGCTCGTGTTCCAGCAGCGCCTCGGCCGTGGTTCCCTCAGCGGACCAGCGCACCTTGATGCGATCGGTGATATCGAGTCCGGTGGTTTTGCGGACTTCTTGCATCACGCGAATCGTTTCTCGAGCTAGACCTGCGCGGCGCAGTTCGTCGTCGAGTTGCAGATCAAGCGCGACGGTCTCGCCTTGCTCATTGACCACCGACCAGCCTTCGCTGGGGCGCTCAGAGATGATGGCGTCGTCTGCCTCGACCGTGAACACAGTGCCTTCGGTGTCGGTGAGATCGACGGTTCGCCCGGCGGCAAAGGCACTGGCCAATTCGGCTGCGTCGGCAGCTGCGATGAGCCCAGCAACGTGCGGTGTTTGCTGGCCGTACTGCTTGCCCAGATTGCGGAAGTTGGCTTTCGCGCTGTGCTGCACCAGATCCGATCCTGCTTCAGACAGCGATCCAAGACTCATGATGTTGAGTTCTTCGCAAATATCTGCGCGCAGGTCCTCGCCCAACGACTCATGCAAGCTAGAAGCGATCAAGGCGCGTCGCAACGGCTGACGCGTGCGAACCTTGGCTTCAGCGCGCGCTGCGCGGCCTAACTCGGTGATGCGCCGCCCCAATTCGACCCGCTCAGACAGACCGACCTCGATGAGTTCGAGTTTGGCCTCGGGCCAGGTGGCTAAGTGAACGGAGTTCGCGGCGTCGGGCGTGACCGGCACGATGAGGTCCTGCCACACGCGCTCGGTAATGAACGGCACGAGCGGAGCCAACAACTTGGTCACGGTTTCGAGCACTTCATGCAAGGTCGCGAACGCAGATACATCTCCGCGCCAGAAACGCTTTCGCGAACGCCGCACGTACCAGTTCGAGAGCGTGTCGAGGAACTGGGCCAGTTTCGTGCCCGCGCCTTGCGTGTCGAACTGTTCTAGAGCTGCCGTGACGTCTCGGACCAACTCTTGCGTCTCAGAAAGCAGCCAACGGTCGAGCACCATCCGCTCCGATGGCGGTGGCGCTGCAGGGCTGCTGGTAGGTGTCCAACCCTCGGCGCTGGCATACATCACATGGAACGACACAGTGTTCCAGTACGTGAGCAGCACCTTGCGGACGATCTCGGTGAGCGCGTTGTGACCGATGCGGCGAGCCGACCACGGCGAACCGGAACAGGCCATGAACCAGCGAAGCGCATCAGCGCCGTGTTCTTCCATCAGCGGCATCGGCAGCAGGATATTACCCAAGTGTTTGCTCATTTTGCGGCCGTCTTCGGCCAAGATGTGGCCGAGGCAGACCACGTTCTCGTAGCTGGACTGGTTGAACACCAAGGTGCCCACAGCCATCAACGAGTAAAACCAGCCGCGGGTCTGGTCGATCGCTTCGCAAATATATTGCGCTGGATACGCGCGTTTGAACTTCTCTACCGAGCCCGGCGCGTGCGGGTAGCCCCATTGCGCGAACGGCATCGAACCAGAGTCGAACCACGCATCGATCACCTCGGGCACACGCCGGTACGTGCCAGGTTCTCCGGGCAGCGTGAACGTGACGTCATCGATGTAGGGACGGTGTGGGTCCAGATCAGTTACGTCTGTGCCCGTGAGTTCTGAGAGTTTCGTGAGCGAATCGACGCACACGATCCGACTCGGGGCTTCGTCGTTGCGCCAGATCGGCAGGGGAGTGCCCCAATAGCGGTTACGCGAGAGGGCCCAGTCGATGTTGTTGTTGAGCCAATCGCCATAACGCCCGTGCTTGATCGTCTCGGGGAACCACGAGGTCTTTTCGTTCTCGGTGAGCAGTTCATCTTTGCGAGCCGTGGTTCGGATGTACCAAGCAGGCAGCGCGAAATACATCAGTGGAGTGTGGCAGCGCCAGCAGTGCGGGTAGCTGTGTTCGTAGTCGACGTGCGCAAACAACAGTCCCAGTTCCTTGAGTCGTTCCAGCAGCGGTGCGTCGGCTTCCTTGAAGAACAAATCACCGACGAGTTCGAGACCGGCGGTGAAGTGCCCGTTCGATTCGACCGGGTTCACCACAGGCAATCCATAGGCTTTACACACGGCCATATCGTCTTCACCGAAGGCGGGGGACTGGTGAACCAAACCGGTTCCGTTATCGGTGGTGACGTACTCGCCCAACACGATGAAATGCGCATCTGGAATCTCGACAAAGTCGAAGGGACGCTCGTAGGTCCAACGTTCGAGTTCGCGGCCAGTCAGGCGAGCTTCGATGGTCCAGCCTTCGCCCAGCGCGGCTTCAATGAGATCTTCGGCGACGACGACGCGATCTGAATCTTTGCTTGCCAGCGCGTACGTGACGTCTGGGTGAACCGCGACCGCAGTGTTCGACACGAGCGTCCAGGGCGTGGTCGTCCAGACGACCAAGTCTGCGCCCAGCCACGGGCCGGAGGTGAGGGGGAACCGCACATAGACCGAGGGATCAGCGACGGTTTCGTAGCCTTGCGCCAGTTCGTGGTCCGAGAGCGTGGTCCCACAGCGTGGGCAATATGGAGCAACTCGGAAGTCCTCAACCAGCAGGCCCTGATCAAAAATCTGTGAGAGCGCCCACCACACACTCTGGACATAAGACGAGTCCATCGTGCGATAGGGGTTGGACATGTCTGTCCAGTAACCCATGCGATCGGTCATCTCTTCGAATTTGTCTACGTTGCGCAGCACTGATTCGCGGCACGCATCGTTGAACTTGGCGATGCCGAAGTCTTCAATATCGTTCTTGCCGTTGAAACCGAGTTCCTTCTCCACGGCGATTTCAACCGGCAAACCGTGGCAATCCCAGCCAGCCTTGCGGTCTACATGGAAACCCTGCATGGTCTTAAAACGTGGGAAAATGTCCTTGAACACGCGGGCTTCGACGTGGTGGGTGCCCGGTATGCCGTTGGCCGTGGGTGGGCCTTCATAAAAGGTCCAACGCGGCGTGTCGGCGGGTTGATCCATCGAGGCCGCGAACGTGCCTTGGGCTTCCCACAGGTCAAGGATCTCCTGATCCAGTTTGGCTAAGTCGATATGGGCAGGAACAGCGTGATAGCCCGAACCAGCAGTGTTATTCACATCGACTCCAGGGGCGGACGTGGGAAATTCAGAAGACACGATCGCCATTCTAGGCCCGTGGTACTTGCCTTATTCGCTCGGTCGGTTTAGTGTCCCGGCATGCCCACATCTAATTTGGCGGTACGTACCGGTGAAGATCCATGGACTCAAACTGAAGTCGACGAGGTGAAGTCGGAATTGGTTGCCGACGTCGCTCGACTCGAGGTGGAACTCGAACACTCAGCCAAAGATCTGCACGAGTTGATGGCCGAAAGCACGGACGGCGCTGGCGCCGACCAAGCCGACGTCGGTTCAACTAGCCTCGAGCGGGACGCTGAGCTGTCTCTCGCGGCTAACCAGCGCGACCTGCTGTATCAGACCACCAAAGCGCTAACCCGGCTAGAGGCGGGCAGTTACGGCGTGTGTGAGAACTGCCAAGAGCCCATCGGCAAGATGCGTCTCATGGCATTCCCTCGTGCGACCCTGTGCATGGACTGTAAACGCCTTGAAGAGCGTCGATGAGCTTGTGGATGTAGAGCAACCAGACACTGGCCGTCCTAGACTGGCGCTGTTCGGAGTCGTGGTGCTGCTAGTAGTGCTGGCCGATCAGCTTACGAAACTGTGGGCGCTTTCGGCTCTGACTGAAGGCGAATCGATCGACGTAGTCGGCTCGTTCCTTCAGTTCACGCTGTATTTCAATCCGGGCGCCGCATTCGGAACAGGCGCCGGCTACACGCTCATCTTGAGCTTGGTTGCCATCGGGGCCAGCATCGCACTG
>JAAZCT010000193.1 GCA_012513165.1 Actinomycetales bacterium | reverse complement strand
CTTCGACGACAACGGCCAGCGAGTGAGGCAGTTCATCGCGGACACCTTCGAGCGCCGCCTCTCGCACGATCTCGGCCACGAGCGTCTCTTCAGGCTCGTCGGTCAACTGGCCTTCGGGATACAAAGCCGGACCAACCGGCAACGTCTGGATGAGCAGGTCGCGCAAGAGTTCGACTTGCTCGCCCGATACTGCCGAAACCGGGATGATTTCGTGCCAGTTCACACCGGCTTCTTCGCCAGCAACCTGGATCGACATCAAGTGCTTGGCAAGTTTCTCGGGTGAGACTGTGTCGATTTTGGTGGCGATCGCAATGACGGGCTTCTTCTTGAACGCCGCCATCTCGTTGATGAGGTACTTGTCTCCGGGCCCGATTTGTTGGTCGGCCGGGAAACACATGCCGATCGTGTCCACTTCAGCCCATGTGGAGCGCACCAGATTGTTCAGGCGCTCTCCGAGCAGCGTGCGCGGGCGGTGAACACCGGGAGTATCCACCACGATGAGCTGCGCGTCGGGCCGGTGCACGAGCCCGCGAATCGCGTGGCGTGTGGTTTGAGGGCGCGAAGACGTAATCGCGATCTTGTCGCCAACGAGCGCATTGGTGAGCGTGGACTTGCCTGCGTTGGGGCGGCCTACGAAACTCGCGAAGCCGGAACGGAACTCAGTCATAGCGATACGACCTCTCGGATGTGTCCGGCTGGGGACGCATAGACGATTACAGCCGAATCTTGAGCAAACTCTCGGACGGCCGCGAGATCGACAACCATATCTTCTTCACTGGCCAACGCGGCAGCTTCAAGGCTGCTTGCGCCAGAAGAAATGGCCATAGCCACGGCTAAATCAAGAGCCGAAATAGTGAGGTGTTCGCGGGCAATCGAGGCTGCGGTGTAGGTTCGGCCATCCTGGTCTCGGACCGCGGCACCCGCTTCGGCGCCGATCCGGGCACGCGACGCCTTAGCGAGCGTCACGAGTTTGGCGTCTTCCGCCTCAATATCCATACCGTGAGCCTACTGGCGTGAGCCCGTTAGCGTACGGCTGCGTCTGCCGTAGCGTCGAGACTGGAGATCAACACTCGGCCGACCTTGTTTCGGCGCCCGGACGGAGCTTGCGCTTCGAACCTCAAACCTTCGAACTCCACGACCGAGCCGGGAATCGGTACGTAGCCCAAGCACTTCGCCATCAGCCCGCCCACCGAGTCGACGTCTTCGTCTTCGATCGAGACGCCCACCAGATCTTCAATATCGTCGACGCTGAAACGCGCACTGACTCGCCAACTTCCGTCGGCCAACTCTTCAGACTCGTCCGGTTCTGCATCATATTCGTCGGTGATCTCGCCGACGATCTCTTCGAGAATGTCTTCGATCGTGACCATCCCGGCAGTTCCGCCATACTCGTCGATCACGATGGCCACGTGGGTTCGGTCGGCCTGCATTTCGCGCAGCAATTCATCCGCATGTTTCGTGTCCGGAACGAATAGACACGGACGACAAATCGAATCGACCTTCTCTTGAGTCTCGGCCGCCCTGTTGTCGAATACGCGCTTGGTGATGTCTTTGAGATAGGCCATTCCGACGATCTCGTCGAGGTTCTCACCCACCACAGGGATGCGCGAATACCCGCTGCGCAGGGCCAGGGACATGGCTTGGCGCAGGGTCTTGGTCGACTCGATAAAGACCAGATCGGTGCGGGGAACCATCACTTCACGCGCGATCGTGTCGTCCAGTTCAAACACGGATTGAATCATCTTCGATTCGTCCGACTCGATCACGGAACTAGCTGCCGCGAGATCGACCAACTCTCGGACCTCAACCTCGGAGGCAAACGGGCCTTCCTTAAAGCCTTTGCCTGGCGTGAGCGCATTGCCCAAAGCGATCAAGACTTTGGGAATCGGCCCCAATAGCGTGGTGAGGACGACGACGGGACCCGCCGTAAGCACCGCGATGCGCTCAGCCTGCTGGCGGCCCAGAGTCCTGGGACCGACGCCCACCACCACGAAGCTCACCACCGCCATCGCTGCGCCAGCGATCAGTACGTTGGTCCAAAAGCCCGCCACTTCGTCGGCCACGAGAGCCGCCACAATCACGATGCCCGTCGTTTCTGTGAGCACACGCAGGAGCAACATCGAGTTCAAGTAGGGCGCAGGGTCTTCCAGGATTCGCACCAAGCGTTGTGCTCCGGCCAGACCTTCTTCGATGAGTTCCTCAGCGCGCGCTTTCGAAAACGCCGAGATTGCTGCATCGATGGCAACCAGAACTCCGGCAATCACGATGAGCGCGATCGCCAAAACGACGGCCGGCCACATCATGAGCGTCCACCGCTCGGTCTTCGGGGCTCCTTCATGCGGGTTCCTTGTCTTGTTCAGCCCACTCGGTGAGGAGTTGGCCTTGGAGGCCGAACATTTCGGCGTGTTCTTCTGGTTCTGCGTGGTCGTAGCCAAGCAAGTGCAGGATGCCGTGCACGGTCAGCAAGCGGATCTCGTCGTCGCGGGTGCGTCCTAAACCGGGCGCTTGCTGATCGGCAATCTGGGGGCAAAGCGCGATGTCTCCGAGATATCCCTCGGGTAGATCTTCATCGCTCTTACCTGGCGAAAGCTCATCCATCGGAAAGGACAAGACATCGGTGGGGCCTTCTTTGTCCATCCACCGTTCATTCAAGGTGGTGATGGTTTCGGTGTCTACGAGCCGCAACGACATTTCGGTTTGTGGGTGTAAGCGCATGCGCCGCATGACGAAGCGGCACAGTGCCGTGAGTTCGACGATGTCGACGTCGTCGACCCCGGACTCATTGAGAACGTCGACGGTCATGTGACCTCACATCTTTCGCATTGCGTTCGGCTTCGAACTGATCGTATGCCGCAACGATATGCCCAACCAAGCGGTGGCGGACGACATCGGAGCTGTTGAGCCGGGTGAAGTTGATATCTCGCACCTCGCCAAGAATCGACTCGACCACGCGCAGACCTGACGTGGCTCCCCCGGGCAGGTCCACTTGGGTGACGTCGCCCGTGACCACCATTCTGGACCCGAAGCCCAATCGAGTGAGGAACATTTTCATCTGCTCGGCGGTGGTGTTTTGAGCCTCGTCCAAAATAATGAACGCGTCGTTGAGCGTGCGTCCGCGCATATAAGCCAACGGCGCGACTTCGATGACTCCCGAGGTGAGCAGTTTGGGAATCGAGTCCGGATCGAGCATGTCGTGCAGTGCGTCGTAGAGCGGCCGCAAGTACGGGTCGATCTTTTCGCTCAGCGTGCCGGGCAGGTAACCAAGCCGTTCGCCAGCTTCCACCGCAGGACGGGTCAGAATGATGCGCGAGACTTCTTTGGCTTGGAGCGCCTGCACTGCCTTGGCCATGGCGAGATAGGTCTTGCCCGTGCCCGCAGGACCGATACCGAACACGATCGTGTGCTTGTCGATTGCATCAACGTACTTCTTCTGGTTCACCGTCTTAGGGCGAATCGTCCGGCCACGACTAGACAAAATGTTGAGACTCAACACGTCTGCCGGGCGCACTTGATTGGCCGATTTCAGCATCTGAATCGACCGTTCGACCAACTCGGCGGTGAGCGCTTGGCCGGTGCGAACAATCGTGACCAGTTCATCGATGAGACGTTCCACCAGCACAGCCTCGGCGGAAGTTCCGGTGACGGTGATGTCGTTGCCGCGCGCGTGAATCTTCGCATCGAATGACGATTCGATGACGCGCAGGAACTCGTCTGTCGGCCCGAACAGGCTGACCAGATTGATCGAGACTGGAACAGTGAACTGGTAGCGCTGCTCGGCAGCGGTGGTTTCGTCTAGTGTCATTTCCTCAAAAGTCTAGCGAGTCGCGACACGATCACTCGAAACCCAGCGCGATCGCGCCGCCTGCGAGTACGTGACCGTGAACGTGGAATACCGTCTGCCCGGCGTCTGGGCCGCTGTTGAAGATCAGACGATAGTCCGTGACGCCTGCGTCATCGGCGACCTGACGAGACAACACCGCAAGGTCAGCGGCTGCGGCCGGGTTTGCTGAGCCGATCGCTGCGATGTTCTCGTGGTGTTCCTTGGACACCACCAGCACGTGCAACGGCGCTTTCGGGCTGATGTCTTTGAACGCGATCGACATCGGCGTTTCGGCAACGATTTCAGCAGGGATCTCTCCTGCGACGATTTTGCAGAAAATGCAGTCAGGCATGCAGCCACTCTACAAAGGACGTCAGCCGGACGCGAGACCTATTTGAAAGCGTTCCGAATCCGCCCGAACATGCCACGCGAAATGTCGGTGAAGAGCGGCTCTACGTGCTCCTCATTGCGGGCCTTCGCTAAAGCGTCGAGCAGTTCACGCTGCTCTGCATCAAGATCAGTGGGCGTCTTGACCACGATCTGGATCGTCAGGTCGCCTCGGCCGGCACCGTTGAGCCTAGGCACGCCTTTGCCCTTGACGATGACGTGCTCGCCGAATTGGGTTCCGGCCGGAATATCGACAGTCACAACCTTCTCGATCTCGTGTTCGAGATCGTCACGCTCGGATTCGAGAGTGGGCACATCGATCTTCGTTCCCAGCGCTGCGGCCGTCATCGGGATCGTGACTTGGCAGTTGAGCGAATCGCCTCGACGCGTATAGATGGAATGCTTCGCGACGCGCAGTTCGAGGTACAGGTCGCCTGCCGGTCCCCCGCCCGGGCCGACTTCACCTTCACCCGACATCTGGATTCGGTTGCCATCATCCACCCCTGGCGGAATATCAACCGTGAGGGTGCGACGACTGCGCACTCGACCGTCGCCACGGCATTCGGCACATGGGTCAGGAATGACCGAGCCGAAACCTTGGCAGGTAGGGCACGGCCGGCTGGTGCGGATATCTCCGAGTAGCGAGCGCTGAACGTGCTGGACGTCTCCGTGCCCGTGGCAGGTGTTGCAGGTGACAGGTTCGGAGGTTCCGTGCGCGCCAGTTCCCTCGCACACTTCGCAGGTCACGGCGGTGTCTACCTTGAACTCGCGTTCAACACCGAACGCTGCCTCTGCAAGCGTGATGTTGAGACGCAGCAGGGCATCTTGGCCGCGTTGCGTGCGCGACTTTGGCCCGCGTTGTGCACCGGCACCGAAGAAGGCGTCCATGATGTCATCGAAGCTGAAGCCCTGACCGAAGCCAGCGCCCATGCCGCCACCGGAAGACAACGGATCGCCGCCCCGATCGTAGACAGACTTCTTTTGCGGATCTGAAAGCACCTCGTAGGCCGTGGTGACTTCCTTGAAACGATCCTCGGCATCCGGCGCATCGTTGATGTCCGGGTGCAACTGCCGAGCGAGTTTGCGATACGCCTTCTTCATTTCTTCGGGCGTCGCCTGACGACTCACACCGAGCAGATCGTAATAATCCTGTGCCATCTGTTTTCCTTATCCGTCCGCCAGCGTGTGGCCGACGTATCTCGCCACAGCGTTCACTGCGGCCATCGTTGCGGGGTAATCCATGCGGGTGGGGCCTACTGTGCCCAAGGTGGCCAAGGCTTCATCACCGGGACCATAGTTTCTAGTGACAATCGAGGTACTCGCTAAACCGGCGTGCCCGGTCTCGTGGCCGATCACCACATGAGCTTGGGAGGAACTCGCAACGTCACCAATCAGTTTGAGCAAGACAACTTGCTCTTCGATCGCTTCGAGCACGGGCCGGATCGTCGAATCGAAGTCCGTACCAAGCCGCGCAAGATTGCTGGTTCCTGCGATGGCAATCCGGTGGTCCGTGCGGCTGTGATCGAAGGTCTCGCGGATCACGTTCACGACAGCCGAAACCAGCACTCGATCTGCGGGTTTGGAGTCGGCCACGATCAAACTGGCGCGCTCTACGGCTTCTGGCAGCAGTTGCCCCACGCAGGCAACGATGAGTTTGCCTTTGAGATCACTCAGTCCCACGGGATCGGGCCGAACTCCGACTTCAATCGTGCGCTGCTCGACGCGGCCGCTGCTGGTGATCAACACCACGAGTAGTCG
>JAAZCT010000023.1 GCA_012513165.1 Actinomycetales bacterium | reverse complement strand
TTCCGGGGGAGCGGGCCTCGCGGCGCGGCTTGACGAGATTTGTGCCGAGGTTTCCCAAGCGGTCGCCGACGGCGCACGGATCATCATGTTGTCTGATCGCCACTCGAACACCGAGTTGGCCCCCATCCCGTCGCTGCTCCTCACTGCGGCCGTGCACCACCATATGGTGCGCGAACGCATCCGCACCCAAGCAAGCATCGTCGTGGAGTCCGGCGATGCCCGCGAAGTGCACCACATTGCGCTGTTGATTGGGTTTGGCGCGACGGTGGTGAACCCCTACCTCGCGCTGGAAACTGCAGAAGACCTCGTGCACCGCGGAATCGTCAATGACGTTGAACCGGCAAAGGCTTCAGCGAACCTAGTCAAGGCGCTTGGCAAGGGCGTGCTCAAGGTGATGAGCAAGATGGGCGTATCGACCGTCTCCTCTTACACAGGAGCGCAGTTGTTCGAATGCCTCGGACTCTCGACTGATCTGATCGATCGTTGGTTTACCGGTACCCGTAGTCGACTGGGCGGAATCGGAATCGAAGAGATCGCCGCAGCCTCAAGTTACTGGCACCGAACTGCCTACCCCGTGAGCGGTAACGGCGGCCAGCGTGAACTGGAAGTTGGCGGTGAATACCAGTGGCGCCGTCAGGGCTCGGAACATCTTTTCGATCCGCACACAGTGTTCAGACTCCAACACTCCACCCGCACCGCAGACTACGAACTGTTCCAGGAATACACCGGCCGCGTGAACGACCAGAGCGAACGTCTAATGACGCTGCGCGGGTTGCTCGAGTTTGCTGACGTCACCCCGATCGACATCAATGAGGTTGAGTCGGTCTCCGAGATCGTGAAGCGCTTCTCCACAGGCGCCATGTCTTATGGCTCGATTAGCCAAGAGGCGCACGAGGTGCTTGCGATCGCGATGAACCGTCTCGGTGCGCGTTCCAACACGGGTGAGGGCGGCGAGGATGTCGAGCGCCTGCGGGATCCGGAACGTCGCTCTTCGATCAAGCAAGTCGCTTCGGGCCGCTTCGGCGTCCCGAGTGACTACCTGACCAACGCTGACGATATTCAAATCAAGATGGCGCAAGGCGCGAAGCCTGGCGAAGGCGGCCAGTTGCCGGGATCCAAGGTGTACCCGTGGATCGCGCAAACCCGCCACTCGACCCCAGGTGTCGGCTTGATTTCGCCACCGCCGCATCACGACATTTACTCGATCGAGGATCTCAAGCAACTAATCCACGACTTGAAAAACTCCAACCCGGTTGCTCGGATCCACGTGAAGCTCGTGGCTCAAGAGGGCGTTGGAACAGTGGCGGCTGGTGTGGCGAAGGCCAAAGCAGATGTGGTGCTCATTTCCGGTCACGACGGTGGCACGGGAGCTGCCCCATTGACGTCGCTCAAGCACGCGGGCGGGCCGTGGGAACTGGGGCTCGCGGAGACTCAGCAAACGTTGCTACTCAACGGTCTACGCGACCGGGTTGTGGTGCAATGCGACGGCCAACTCAAAACCGGTCGAGACGTGCTC
>JAAZCT010000192.1 GCA_012513165.1 Actinomycetales bacterium | reverse complement strand
GCCTCGGACCGTTCAACCCCTGACCACGCCGCCACCCAGACGCCGCCCGACGGATCGCCGCCACCTGGGCCGGAGTCAACGACTTGGCCTGGGAGGCAGGCTTATGCAGCCGCGCTGTCTCCCGCACCGGGTTGCGGGCCATCGCCTCGTAACGGACCGCCAGGCCGAACGCCAGACCCAAGACGACCTTGCACTGCTTGGCCATGCTGTAGCTCGTGCGGCCCTGGAGCTTGAGGAACCGGTCGACCTTGGCCACCGTGATCTCCCGCAGGCTGTAGTGCTCGAACGCCGGCACCACCAACTGGCGCATGTTCCGCTCATACAGCGCCCGCGTGGACGCCGCCAGCCGGTCCTCCAGATCGAGGTCTTCGAGCCACACCTCCACCAGTCGCTTGAACGAGGAGTCCGGGGACAGCTCGCCCAGGCCTCCGTGGTGGCTGCGCCTGGACAGCAACTGCTTCAGGTTCCGCTCCGCGGAGCGTTCGGTCTCGCCGCTGGCCTGCACCCGGCGCAGGCGGCCGTCCTCATCGCGGTAACGGGTCCGGGCACGGACCATGCCGTTGCCGGCGGTCTCGAACCAGATGTCACCGAACGTCCCCACCGGGGTACGTGGACGCGCCATCTCAGATCACCGCTCCACCGCGAACAGCGCCACCGGCGGATCGCCCGGTCGGGACTCCCGATGCGCCTCGACCCACGCGGCCACATCGGCCCGGGCGAACCGAAGGTGACGACCCACCCGGATCGCCCGCGGCCCACCACCGCCGACCCGCCAGTCGTAGATCGTCGTGACAGCGACGCCGAGATACCCGGCGACTTCCTCGATACTCAGCAGCGGCTCCAACACAGGACCGCTCACAGATGTGGTGTCGGTACTCATGCCCAACAGGTGCGCAACCCGCACCATGCGACAGCGGGACGACCCCAACTATCCCGAACGGTTCACCCTGCCCAGCCGCGAAACCGCGGGTCACCGAGAGCAAATGGCCACTTTGTGGACGTCGGTTCAAGTCTCTACACACTTTCGGCCCCGGAATTCCTTGGAATCCCGGGGCCGATTGGTAGCGGGGACAGGATTTGAACCTGCGACCTCTGGGTTATGAGCCCAGCGAGCTACCGAACTGCTCCACCCCGCGTTGCTCTAAGTACTCTACCGGGTCGACCCAAAGAACCAAAATCGAGGGTCACTTGGCGCCTACTCAAGCGAGAGTCGACCAGCCGCCCGCCGCCACCTTCACATGGATGTGGTTGTGGATGCGTTCCTTCACCTTGTCGACGTGACTGATCAGTCCAACCGTCCGACCGCCTTCACGAAGTGCGTCGATGGTGTCGAGCACCTCGCTCAACGTGTCTTCGTCGAGAGCCCCGAATCCCTCGTCTATAAACAGCGTGTCTAGTCGAACGCCACCGTTGCGGTTCGTGACCACTTCAGCCAAACCAAGCGCAAGAGCGAGCGACGCTTGGAACTTTTCGCCACCCGACAATGACTCTGGCGGACGACGTTCATCGTTGTATGCGTCAATGACGTCAAGACCGAGACCCGAAAGCGCTTTGCCTTTGGTTAGGACGTCGCTGTATCGAAGTTCGTAGCGGCCGTTCGTCATCTTGACTAGCAACACATTCGCGGCCGCGACGATCTCTTCAAGATCAGCCGCCAAAGCGAATGTCTCGAGCGTCATCTTCTTCGTGTTCGGACCCTGCCCGCGCACCGTCTGCGCGAGACGATCAACTGTCTCAAACTCGGCCTGCGCACTGCCCGACTCGGCGAATGCCGCGTTGATTTCGGCAAGCAGTTGATTCGTTCTCACCTGAACGCGGTTGACCTCGCCAAAAGCCTGATCCGCCTGAGACTTCGCACGTTTCGCATCCTCGTAGGCAAGGTGCAGGTCACCAATCTCCACGGGTTCTGCAGGCAGGTTCTGAAGTGCTTCTTCGGCCAGCGTGCTGGCAACTACTGCGAGGGCTTCGTCGTGACTCTTGACTTTGCGTGCGATTCGCTCTTGCTCGGCAAGCGGCAAACGCGCTGCCTTCACGACCACTGTGTCAGCGAACCCCCGACGGGCCAGTTCGTCGGCACAGACCTTAGAAGCAGCATCAAAGTGGGTTGTTGCCTTCTCCAAAGCACGCGTTGTCTCCAGCAGCGTCTCGACGATGCGATGCTCGGAATCGACCCGAGTTTGGCGTTCGGCTACCGACGCGAAATCGCCACGCTCGCGTCCAACTTTGGTGGACTCTTTGGTGAACTCTCGGTCTAGAGACTTTAGTTCGCCTTGCTTCGTCGCAAGCTGGACCTTTGCCGTTGCTTGGGCTTGGCTCGCGGTGGAAAGAGAGTCCGCGAGAGCATCCCGTTGGTCAGTGAGTTCCTTGAGAGATTCGGCTGCTTGTCGTGCAGTTTCGAGGTGGGCGCGAGCCACGTCGGCGTTCGCCACTAGTTCGGCAACTGGTTCACCCTTCGATTGCGCCTCGGCCGTCTTGAGTTGGGTTTCAAGCCTCGTGACTACATCAGTGGTTTCTGCCTGATCATCACGTTTCGCTGCAACCTCAAGTTCGGCTTCCTCGACTTGCTCGGCCGTCACGTGCCCGTCGGCGAGTATCGCGAGTTTCGGATGCACGGTTGAACCGCACACCCGGCAAGGGTCACCGTCAGCCAACTCCTGTGCCAAGACGCCTGCGAACTGCCCGTACTGAGTCGCCTTAAAGTCGGTGAGCGCCTTGCTGGATTCGTCGGACGCCTTGCGCGCTTGGATGTCTGCCGCGCGCGCTTGCTGAAGGTCGCGAGTGAGCCGTTCGGCGTCTTGGGCGGCAGCCAACTGAGACTCGAGCGGTCCAAGCGTCTGGTTCGCGGCATTTTCACCGGCGGCACCTTTGGCGGCGGTCTCAATTTGCTGTTTGAGTTGAGGTTCGGAATCTTGCAACTCTTGAACCCGTAGAGCCGTGCTGGCGTGGCGATCTTCCGCTTCGAGCACTGCGGACTTCGCCAGCTCCAGATCATTGGCAATTTCCGTCAAGCCTTTTTCTGCGTGAACGAGCGCCTCCAAGCGGGCAAACTGAGCGGCCAACTCTTTGGCTTGTTCTGCTAGAACACCTATCGAGGAATCTGAGCCCGGAAACGCGTCAACAAAAACGCTCAGCGCCTGAGCGTGATCTATTGCAGCTCCCTCGGCAGCCAACTGGGCCGTTATTTGGGCCTCAACTGCTACCCATACGGCGTCTGCTTTCGCGGCTGCGTCTAGTGCCAAACGATCGCGTTCGATCGCGTCTTTCGCAGTGTCCAGATCGGCGGCTACGGCTTGGGTTTCAGCCAGCCGTTTCTGGTTGACCGCCACCGCTTGGATGGCGCTAAACGCGTTCTCGGCTCCGGCGCGAACCGCCTCGGCTTCGGTGACAGCCACGTGCGCGAGGGCGACTCGTTCAGCGAGCGCAGCGACCAGTGGCGCAGCCCACTCGAGAATCTCGGCGCGTTCGGTCCCGTCAAACTCGGTGGGAAGCTCTTCGCCGAACTCGGCCGCGAGAGTGTGAACTTGGGTCTTTACCGCCGTGCCGAGGTGTGCAAGTTGAGTTCTCAAAACTCTGGCTTGCTCTTCAAGGTCGGTGCTGTAGTCAAGGAAACGGCCCGAGTTGAATAGTTGCCTCAAGAGCGTGCGCCGCTCTTCGCTTTTGGCCAACAGGAACTCTTGGAACGCGCCTTGGGCCAGCAAGATCACCTGCTTGAATTGGTCTGCGTTCAACCGAACGATCGAGGCGATCTGTTGATTAACCAGGCTAACCTTGCGCGATGCCAACGCCTCTTGGGTCCCGTCTGGGAGGAGTTTGACGATCTCGGCCCATACTGCGGTCGAGTTCTTGTTCCCCGGTTTTGTGAAACTGGGAGTCCGAGATACGCGGTATCGATCAGGCCCTTGTGAGAACTCAAGATCGACTCTGGTTTCGATGTCGGTGTCGACCACATACTTGCTTCGGACGCTGTCGTCGGTGACGTTCCCGTATCGCGGCACGTTCCCGAACAAGGCGAAGGTGATCGCATCAAGAATGCTGGTTTTTCCCGCGCCCGTCTTGCCCGTGATCAGGAATAGGCCCTCGTCGTTGAACGCATCGAAGTTGACGGTTTCGGTCTCTTTGTACGGACCGAAACCTTTCATGGTGACGCTATGAATTTTCATTTCATCCCCCGCTTGCCCACGACCTCGCGAAGCAAGTCGGCTTCGCCCTCGCTCGTGCCGTCACCGTTGCGCACCGTGTCTAGAAACGTATCGACAATTTCGAGATCGCTCTTGCCAGCCACTTTCTGGGCGTAGGTGGTGTGGTTCGATTCGTGAACCACTGATGGTTGGAACTTCAACTCGGTCAGGTGCTCGAAGCGTTCGCCCAAACGCCGTTGGGCATTCATCGGTTTCGACTGGTCTGTGATCACCGCAGACACCCAGTCTGATTCGTATTGGGCGAACTCAACGTTGGAAAGCAACTCTTCTAGAGACCCTGTCAGGACCGTGAGGGCACGAGGAACCGGCAAATCCAGCCACTCGACCGAATCGATCCCGGCCCCATCGAGTTCCACGATCCAGCCGCCGCGCGCTTTGCCGGCCGCGCTGAATGAGTAGTGCAGAGGTGCCCCCGAATAGCGGATGTTTTCAGCCAAGGTGGCGCGACCGTGGATGTGCCCGAGCGCCGAATACGTGAAATCTGAGAAGTAGGAAACGGGGACCTTGTCCACTCCCCCGACGATGTCTCTTTCTGACTCGCACGAGTCGCCCTCGGCGCCAGCCACGAAAGTGTGCGCCAGGATTACGGCTCGGCTACCTTTGGCGGCCCAGTCGGTGCGCACTAGATCGAGTGCGTACCCGAGTGCGTCCTTTTGCGAGCGCATCGAGGCTGCGTCCGTCCAGACGGGGCGGTGCAATGCGGGCTCTAGATAAGGCACCCCGTAAAAGTGCACCGGCCCGAACTCATCATCGATCGAGATCGGATCCGCCATCCCTTGAGCGTCAGTCAACACATGGACCCCCGCGGCGTGCGCGAACGCCGAACGGGCGCCGAGACGTTCGGGCGAATCGTGATTCCCGCTGGTGAGCACCACCTTCGCGCCTGCCGCAGTGATGCGCAGCAGGAACGTGTCTAGGAGTTTGACAGCCGGTGCGGACGGAGTTGAAGAATCGAAAATATCGCCGGCGGCCACCACCACGTCGATCTGCTCAGAAACCACTGCTGCAACCAACGCATCGAACACCTTCTCGAGTGCATCCAGCGTGGAGTGTTTGTGGAACGTGCGGCCGATATGCCAATCGCTCGTGTG
>JAAZCT010000191.1 GCA_012513165.1 Actinomycetales bacterium | reverse complement strand
CCCAAAAATAGCAGCGTTCCTTCTGGTAGTTCCGATCTGGAAAACCAAGCGATTTCCGGGCCGTCCGTGGTGGCTACGTGTTCCCCGCCAACCAACATGAAACGACATTCAGCGGCGGCCCAGACTTCTGGGTCTTTCCTCAGATGGGCGGCTCTGTCGTGGCGGGCTCGATCAAAAGCGAAGTCCATGAGCTCACGCTAGCCCGAAAGACTGCTCAATTTCGTCTCGCCCCGGCAATTGGGCAAACGAAACAGTTTTGTCTAGCCGGACGTAATAGAACGAGGCTTTCACTTTCTCGATCGGCACTCCCCTGCTTTCGGCCCACGCCAACCGATACAAAGCCAACTGCAACTGGTCGGCGTTCTCTTTCTTGTTGGTTTTCCAGTCGACGATTTCGTAGTCGTACTCGCCGGTGGCACCGAAAACGGCGTCGATCGTGCCGATCATGGTTTGTGCACCCAACTGCAAGGTAAACGAAACCTCGGTCGCGACTGGCTCACGATTCGCGTACTCGCTTTTCTCGAAGGTGCTCTTGAGCGAAGCCAGATCGCTGTCGTCTTCGACGTCCTCGTCACCGCGCGCATCGAGGTTGAACAAGTCGAAGAGCGATTGTTGATCGTAACGGCCTTCCACCCACGCATGGAACCGCGTGCCGAAACGCGCGGCAGCGGCTGGACGTCGCGGCATGGGCCTTGCCAGGAGCGAGGCAAACGCGGCTTCGTCTTTCGCGATCGACATCATGGCCGTGACCGAGAGCGCGGCTGGGCGATCGACTTCGATCAGATCCGATTCGCTCGTTTCCGCCTCGGCAAGCAACGCCTCAACGTCGGCACCGATAGCGGCCATCTGTTCGCTAAGCGCGGCTTCGGCCTCGGGTTCCAGCCCGATCTCGGTTCCGGGTTCACCTCCGGGTCCGAGAACGACATCATAGTCAGGCTCAGTTGCGAGACGGTCGGTGACCATCGCAGCAAAGTCGCGGCGCTGCGCCATCTCGCTGACTGGGGCTGGCCAAGCACGTTCGGTATCGAGCTGGTGCGGATTAACTTCATCCTCTTCAGGTTCCGGAGCCCATACCACTGGTTCAACACGACGTTCACGAAGCCAATCGGCAACCGTTTCGAGGAACGCCGAGAGCTTCCGTGGTTTCTTCTGGGTGCGACCCCAACGGTGACCAGAAACGTGCAAACGGGTTTCGGCACGTGTGAACCCCACATAAGCAAGGCGCACTTCTTCCATCAGAGCGTCCTCAGCCATGTCGGCTTTGAACTCTTTGGCGCTTCTGTCGTCAAAGTCCCATACCGGAAGTTGCGCTACGTCGCCACGCAACGGATGGGGCAAGGTCGAGGCTGAGATGAGCCAACTGTCGCGGCTTTTACCGTTCGGAAACACTTTGTGACTCACAAACGGCATGAACACACTCGCGTACTCGAGGCCCTTCGCTTTGTGGATCGTGAGCACTTTGACCGAATCTGACTGCGTGGGCGAGGCCACTTCCATGCCTTGGTTGTGTTGTTCTTCCGCGCTCAGATACGCCAACAGGCCCGTCAGCGTGGCGTAGGGTTCGTCGTCTGCGAAGTCGGCGATCGCGTCGATCAGGAGCGCTAGGTTGTCGGTGCCGATGCCGGCCACTTCAAGTTCCACGTCGAGGTCGAGTTCACGAATCGCCATCCGCGCGACGTCTGGAAGCGGCTCGTGCGCGTGACTCCGCAACCGGGAAAACATGGCCGTAATGTCGCTAAACCGTTCCAGCGCGCCGTCTCCGTACGGGGCGTCTCCCGGCGATTCGAGCGCTTCGAGGATCGAATGCAACAAGGTCGGTTCGGACCGTTCGGTCGCTTCGTCTAGCAGCCGAGCCAGTGTTTCTTCGTGACTTCCGGTTGGTTCGTCTGAGGTTCGCGGTTCGCGAGCCAGATACCGGGCCCGTTTACCCAACAACACGAGGTCTCTGTCGCCGATCCGCCAACGCGGACCAGTCAACACACGCAGCAGGGCTGGATTGTTGGTGACGTCTTCGAGCACCTCGAGCACGCTCAGCACGTCGAGCACTTCTGGCTGACTCAACAGGCCAGTGAGGCCCACCAGTTCGACTGGGATCTGGTGAGCGCGCAGGGCTCGAACGAGTTCGCGGTTCTCGGCACTGTTGCGAACCAGCACGGCAATCTTCTCCCAGGCCACGCCCCGGTCGTGCTCGGACTGGATGGTTCCCGCGAGTGCTTCGATCTCTTGGGTGACCGTGTGATGCAAACTCACCGAGACTTCGCCTGCCGGGTTCTCTGGCGCTGCTTCCAACGGCGTCACCACGGCCGAGACCGCTGGAAGGCTGTAGAAGTCTTTCGCTACGACCGCCGCCAGATCGATGATTTCGGGAGCGCACCGGCGGGTAACCGACAGCGAGAAAGCCTGGCCAGGATTACTCTGGGCGTCGGCGAAATCCCCGAGGAAGCCAGTCAGGTTGCCCGACGCTGCACCACGCCAGCCATAGATCCCCTGGGCGGGGTCGCCCACTGCGCTGATCGACTGGCCCCTGAACAGTGATTGCAGCAGATCGCGTTGGGCGATGGAGGTGTCTTGGTATTCGTCCAACAAGATGACGCTGAAGCGGTTCTGGAGGCTTTCGATGACGTCTTCGGACTGAGCTAACTGCGCGCCCCAGGCCATCTGGTCACTGAAGTCCATGGCGTTTGCGGTCCGCTTCGCTTCGCGGTACTCGTCCACCCGCCACGACAACTCCGTGCGCCTCTGAGCTGCTTCGAGCACTTCGGTTTGAAACTTGATTCGTTTCGGAAGATTCTCAAGATCTGCGATCAACACGCGATCGTGTTCGCGTAACTCGTCTGTGGTTTTGAGGTGCTCAGAGAGTTGACCGTCGAGCGCCAAGAGCGCCTTGACCGTCGATGCGGTCGAGGCGGAAACGAACTCAAGCCGACCCACATGCGAGTGCACCACGTTGGCGGCTAATTGGAAGCGTTTTGCCGCGCTCAACACTTGAAGGTCTGGCTCCACACCGATTCGTAGACCGTGTTCGCGGATCAACGCGCTCGCGAACGCGTGGTACGTGGAAACTTCTGGTTCGCCTTCGTCGGTGATGACGCCAGCCGCGCTCAGCGAGGAACGCACCCTGCGGCCCAGTTCGCTCGCGGCTTTCGTGGTGAACGTCAAGCCCAAGATCGATTCGGGCGCTACGCCAACATGTCCCACCAGCCACACAACTCGGGCAGCCATCACGGCCGTTTTGCCCGAGCCTGCGCCTGCGATGATCGCCTGTGCTTGGCCGAGCGGAGCGGTGATCGCTTCGAGTTGTTCCGGGCTGTATGGGATTCCCAAGACCTTTTTGAGATGGTCGGTGGAGTCAATCACCCGCGGCTGTTGCGGCTCGGTGTTGATTGTCATGCTTGTCCCCCAATGGTTGGTTCGGACGTTGTGGGACACACGCGCCGGAAATCGCAATACGCACAGGCCGAACACGGGGTGGCCGGGTGTTGCTCGGAGCGGATGACGTCAACCGCGTGCCTGATCTGCACCAGCGCGAGCGACTCTTCGTTCAACGCTTCTTGCTGACTCACCCGTGGCAAGGTGGGGTCTTTTGTGCCCTTCTGGACGGCCAAGTGCACCAACTCGGCTCCGCCCACCGGCGCATCGCCGACGGGCACGCCGTCGATTTCGAGCCCTGCTGCAGCACCGCGGTCTATCGCGATTTGGTAGAAGCCCAGCTGGGCGTGCTCTTTGATTTCTTGACCGCTGGGGTAACTCTTGCCGGTCTTGAAATCGACCACCTGCAGCGCGCTGCTTTCGAGGTGCTGTTCGAGTCGGTCGATCGAACCGATCAACTGCACCGAATCGTCATGGGGATCGAGTGCGACTTCGATTGGGTATTCGGCCGCCACGAGCGTGCGCATGTCGGCCTTTTGCCACAGGTCGAGGCGTTCGATCATCGCCGTCACTCGCTCGAGTTCGCGTTCTGATTGCCAGTCAGATTCGTGCTCGAGTTTCGGCCACACCTCTTGCAGGTGCCCCACCATCGTGTCGAAGTCGGGTGCGTCGGTTTCTGGATCGAGTGTGCGATCGGCGAGGTCTTTCGCGATGGCGTGCACGATCGAGCCGACGCCGGCGGCGTTGTTTTGCCCGTGAATGGCTTTGACTTCACGCGACAGGTACCAGCGCAGCGGACATTCGCCGATCGATTCGACCGCCGTGGCTGACAGAAAAATCTGATCGCCTTCTGCGCGGGTGGGCAACTCTGATTGCGTCCAGCCGGCGAGCACCCACCAGCGCCCCGGATCTGCAGCCTTGGCCGAATAGACGTCACGCTGGGCGATCTGGGCCAATAGGCGGGCGGCCTCGGCGCGGTCTTCAGTACTGTGCTCAGGGTTCTCACCCACCGAACGTAGCCGCGAGATCACGCCTCGCAGGGTGAACGCTTGCGGCGGGCGGCCTTGGCGCACGATCTTCGAGTCTCCGTGGAACTCGGTTGCGAGTTCCGTGAAGAATCGAGATGGACCTTCTGAATCGTCGTTGATCGGATCTACGGCCGTCACGAACAACTGCGATGTGGCCCTGGTGCAGGCCACGTAAAACAGTCGGCGCTCTTCGCGCAGTTGGGCGCCAGCGGTGGCCGCGATCTGTTCGTCGAGTTCTTCGGTGCGCAGGATCGAGCCGGCGTGCCGGACGTTCGGCCACGTGCCTTCTTGAACACCTGCCACGAGCACGAGTGGCCACTCCAGGCCCTTGGCCCGGTGAGCCGTCATCAGGCGCACCGAAGCCGAACCCAGAGCGGCTGAGCCGATCCGGTCGGCCGGAATCTGGTGTGCTTTCAACTCGTCGATCAGGTTCGCGACGTTGCGTTGCCGACCTTGTTCTTCAGCTTTGGTCAGATAGTCGAACAGGGCGGTCACGGCGTCCAGATCGCGGTTCGCGGTGATCCGCCGTTCGCCGCCTTGCTCCCAGCGAGCACGCAGAGTCCGTGTCCAACCGCTGCCGTCCCACAGCAGCCACACCACCTGTTCGAGCGGAGCGTGCTTCGACAGGTCCTTGGCTGCCCGGTGCAGCAACTCCAACAGCTTTTTCGTGCGCCGCACGGCATCGCGGGTGGCGGAGTCGCCTCCAGAAACCCCCACGAGCGTGGGTTCAGACAAGCACTTGGCGATCAACACGTCAGAGCGCGTATCGGGGTGTTGCTGACGCAGCGCTCGCCCGAGCCTACGGCGGGCAGCCGCATCAAGCCCGCCGAGTGGACCGTCCATCACCGCGACTGCGGCCTCATGACTAATCTCGGTGCCTCGGGCGATCTTGTCTGAGACTTCGAGCGCGGCCAGCAGATTTCGCACTGCGGCCTCGTCATAGAGCGGAACCTCATCGCCGGCCGTTTCGTTGGGAACCCCCGAAGCGGTAAGAGCGCGCGCGAGTCGTTTGACGTCTGCCTCGTTGCGCACCAGCACCGCCATCTGGTTCCATGGCGTGCCTTCGTCGAGGTGCGCACTGCGCAAGATTCCGGCGATGCATTCAGACTCGGCGGTGGGGCTGGCGTACGTTTGCAAAACTACCCGCCCCGGATCTTCTGCGAGCGTGTTGAGGTTGCGATGCACCAGCATGTGTTCAGACAGTTGCCCCAGCGGAAGCGGCAAACCGGCCAAAGTGCGTTTCGCGGCTTTCATGATGGTTTCGCCGAACCTGCGCGTGTTGCGCAGAGCGATGACTTCGGGTTGTTTTCCTGCGGCCGCGAACGTGTGAGTGAAGTTCAAGATTTCGCGTTGGTCTGCGCCTCGGAAGGCGTAAATCGATTGGTCGGGGTCGCCCACGACGATCAACTCGGCTCCGTCGCCAGCGATCTCTTGCAGCAAGCGCACCTGCATCGCATCGGTGTCTTGGTATTCGTCGACGATCACCAGCCGGTGCCGATCGCGCAACTGTGCTCGGTTGTCATCGTCGCTCGCGATGCCGACTGCTCGATCGATCAGCCCCGGATAGTCCACGAGGTTCCGCAGCGCGAGCACGTCACGGTATTCCTCGACCAGATCAGCCATGCGCGCCCATTCGGGCCGGTCATTCGCTTCAGCGAGTTGCCGCAACTCGTCTGCCCCCAGATCCAAGGCGGAGGCCCGGTCCATGAACGATTGCACTTCTTCGATGAATCCGCGCGTACCCAACGCTTGATGCAAGAACGCCGGCCAACTGGCGGCCGGGTGGCCGCCGATCAGATCGCGCAACACGTGATCGCGTTCTTGAGACGTGATCAGCCGGGCTGGGTCCTCATAGCCTTCGGCTGAATCGAATTCGCGGACCAGCGCATAGCTGTAGGAGTGGAACGTCATGGCGGGCACTGCCAAGTGGGCTCCGCCCACCCGAGCCGCAACTCGAGTGCGCATTTCGTCTGCCGCTTTGCGGCTAAAAGTCAGCAACAAGACCTGTTCGGCTTCAAGTTCCTGATTCAGTATCCGCTGCGCGACGGCTTCAACGATGGTGGTGGTCTTGCCCGTACCGGGACCCGCCAGCACCAGCAGCGGACCGCCGCGATGATCGACCACGGCTTGTTGTTGCTCGTCTAAGACTGGCGCAACTACATCTGTGCGTTCGCGGTGTTTGAGTGCATAGGTTTTGGCCACGAGTCCATGCAATCAGACCCCACTGACAGAACTGGCCCTCTTGCACGGTGTCTGGGCCCGAAAAGTCAGTTTCCAGACCAAAATGCGTGTGCCACGTCGACGGCACCCAGACGCGTAGGCGTGGATTCCTCGATCCAATGCTCTTGCGCATCAACGATCAGGAAACTCGGGAGGGACCCGTTGGCGCGAACGACCCGCCACCACGGAACCTCTCGCCCATGGGAAGACATCACCTGGCCGACGTTGCGAGCGCTACCGCGGCCGATCGCGTCAGCAATCGAACCATAGGTGGTGACGCGACCCGCCGGAACCGTCTCGGCGTAGGACAGCACTACTTCAGCGAAATCACTGAGCATGAGCTGACCTCCACGTTGACGT
>JAAZCT010000190.1 GCA_012513165.1 Actinomycetales bacterium | reverse complement strand
GGCGGCATGCAGTATTGGCAGCGCAGATTACACCGATCCGTGAGCGAAACCCGAAGGTCTGTCGCGATACGGCCATAGGTATCAGCGAGTTGGTACGTGCTGGCCACCGGTTTCACCTCGTCATCCGATTGATGGACTAATTCGATACTAGTGCGCACGCGGACCGAAACCCAGCGCGGTGACGCGCACTAGGGCAAGCTCACAACGTCGACCAGATCGCCTACCTGAACGTGCTCAGTCGACGCCGGCACAATCGCTAGTGCTTCAGCAAGCCCGAGTGTGCCAATAAGGTGTGAGGCCGAATGCGCGACGGTAGCAGGAGCCACCGTCCACTGGTTTGAGTCGCTGTGGTCGATCACGACTGGCACATACTGTTCGCGGCCGGGCGGACAAGACCATGCTTGAGTGGTGGGAAGTCGCAGCCGAGGGCGATGAATCTCAGTCCGCCCTTGCATAGAAAGTAGGGCGGGGCGAACGAAAGCTTCGAAAGAAACGGCACTGCTGACGGGGTTTCCTGGCAAGCCGAAGAGTAGACAGCCGGATGTGCTCACGCCGAACCCCTGAGGTTTTCCTGGCTGCATCGCGACCGGACCAAACCGCATTTCACCTGACTCGCTGAGTGCATTTCGTACGACCTCGTAGGCGCCGGCGCTCACTCCGCCCGAAAAGCAGATGACGTCCGTGCCCTCGGTGAGCAATTCAGAAAGTACGCTCCGGAATGTGTGTTCGTCGTCCGGCACGGACACGACTCGAGTCACGACCGCGTCTGCGTCGCGTGCGAGTCCGGCGAGCAGCTGACCGTTGGTGTCGGGGATCTGTCCGCGTTGAAGTTCGTGTCCGGCGGGAACGAGTTCGCTGCCCGTCGACACAATCGCGACCTTGGGTGCAGTGGCCACTGAAACGTGGGTGACGCCCGTCGCGATCAAACTGGCGCATTGTCTGGGGCCAAGGCGGGTGCCGGCCTGCAACACAACGTCGTCAACACCGACGTCTTCTCCCGCGTGGCGAACAAAACTGCCCAGCTTCTTCGGTGCAGCGGCTACCGAGATTGTTGACAGCGAATCGGACAGTCCTTCGAGGGTGTCTTCGAACGGGACGATTGAGTCAGCTGCGCTTGGCATCGGGCTGCCCGTCATGATGCGAATCGCTTGGCCCGAAGCGAGTGGGGGATCGATGTCGACTCCGGCAGGGATGTCGCCAACCACCTGGAGTGCTACCGGGGTCGATTCGCTAGCGCCTCGGACGTCATCAAAACGAACTGCGAAACCGTCCATGGACGAATTCGTGAAGGGCGGAACCTGAAGCCGTGCTCGCACATCTTGGGCGAGCGTTTTGCCCTCGGCCGCTGAAAGCTGTTCAAGATGGGTGGGTGTGGCGGTAACTTCAGTCAGCACCGAAGCGAGATGTTCTTGAACTGTAGGAACTGTGCGGCTCATAGTCCAATCCTTCCATGTTTCATGGTGCGGATTATCTAGTCATTGCTGCTAGGAGCCCTTCGGCCGGTATTGACCTCCGTAGCCCCGAGGGCAAAGGATATCGTGAATAATGCCATGAAGTTGGGTGACCTAGCCCACGATTCTCGCCACAGTCTCGTGCAAAGTTTAGGCAATATTTGACAAGGCTGGATGTGACTAGCGCCACTACTGTGTGGACAGGAGGCTATCGCCAAGAATAAGGAGTACATCTATGTCCAGCATGTTTAGTTGGAAAGTAGTACACGACGGAAAGACCCCGCCGCCCGGCCAAGCTGTTGGTCCGCTTGAACGCATGAGTTGGGGCCGGACAGTAGGCATCGGTGCGCAGCACGTTGTCGCTATGTTCGGTGCGACGTTTGTGTTCCCGATCGTCATGGGGCTCGACCCAAACCTAGCCATTCTGTTCTCAGGTATCTGTACGATCCTGTTCTTGCTGATCGTTAAGAACGCGGTTCCCAGTTACCTAGGCACATCAGCGGCTTTCGTAGCAGGTGCAGGCGCAATCAGGGCGCAGGGTGGAAACTCAGCCGAAGTCACGGGCGCCATCATGGTTGGTGGCCTTCTGCTACTTGTCGTTGGTGTACTCGTTCACTTCATGGGCGCCGAAATCTTGCGTAAGGCACTTCCGCCCGCAGTCACAGGTGCAGTCGTCATGCTGATTGGCTTCAACCTGGCACCGGTCGTCGCTGGTATTTACTGGCCTCAAGATCAGTGGGTTGCTCTGGCGGTTGCGGTATTCATGGTGGTCGGTGCAGTTCTGTTCCCCGGCTTCTGGGGCCGTATTGCTGTGTTCCTCGGCCTCTTGTTTGGGTTCGCGTTGTCCTTCATCCTCGATAAGACCGTCGGCGGCATCGAACGTGTCGGTGCTGATGGCACAGCAGCCGTTACTGACCGTGTTGCTTTCACAGGTTGGAGTGACGCAGCGTGGTTCGGTCTGCCCTCAGGGAAGCTGGCCGACGGGGTTAACGCAATCCACGCTCCTGACGTGTCGCTAGTTTTCGTGCTGCTTGTAGTTCCAGGCGTCATTGCGTTGATCGCTGAAAACGTGGGTCACGTTCGTGCAGTTGCTGATATGACCGGCGAAGACCTCGACCCCTACATGGGTCGCGCGCTTG